>CAIYJU010000190.1 GCA_903926565.1 uncultured Bacteroidales bacterium | reverse complement strand
CGAATAACGAATAACGAATAACGAATAACGAATATCGAATTAAATGAGAAGAGCAAATGTGAGTCCGTTGAAGGAGGCCATAGAGGAGTTTCTCGACAGGTATCGGCTTCGTGATAAGCTGAACCAGGCAAAGGTCATTCAGTCGTGGGATAAGGTTGTAGGAGAGATGGTTGCCAAAAATACAAGCCAGCTGCATATTCGTGGCAAAGTGCTTTATGTGAAGGTTAACTCAGCTGCCCTGCGCAATGAGTTGTTGTTCGCCCGGACGAAAATTATGTTGGCCCTGAATAAAGAAGTTGGCGTTACTGTGATCGAGGATATTGTGCTTAATTGAAAAGTGTATCATTTAATCTGGCAGGATAACAGCTTTTTCTCTTCAATCCATGCTTCCAGTTTGTCGCCGACCTTCACCGGGCCAACACCGGCCGGGGTTCCGGTGAAAATATAATCTCCCGTACGAAGGGTCATATAATTCGAAATGGCGGAGATGATGTCATCGAAATCATGAATCATCAATCCCGAATTTCCCTTTTGGACAGTTGTTCCATTCAGATCAAGATGAAAATTGATGTTTCTGACATCCTTGAACTCATCCCTGGAAAGAAAGGTTCCTACCGGTGCCGACTGGTCAAATCCCTTGGCCAATGCCCATGGCAGTCCTTTGTCTTTTGCAGCATCCTGCAGGTCCCGGGCTGTCATGTCAAGACCGATACCTATTTCGTTGTAATAGGTATGAGCAAACTTTTTTTGAATGTTTTTCCCAACCTTGCAAATCTTCAGAACGAGTTCAGCTTCGTAATGGATGTTGACGGAGAATGACGGATAGTAAAACGGCCTGTTACGGATAAGAAGGGCCGTATCAGGTTTCATGAAGAAAACAGGGGAAGTGGGGATGGCGTTGTTCAGTTCTTTGATATGGTCCACATAGTTGCGGCCGATGCAAATGATTTTCATGACAGTATAAAAAGATCAGAATAAGTCAAGTTTTACAGAAGTATTTGCATTGCTTCTGAGTTTCAATGCTGTTAAAACCTTTTTGGTTGACAGGGGAAATTCTCCTTTCATCATCCAGCTGTAATAGGAAGGCTCGTCAATGAAAACCTGTGCGACGGGTTTCCCTTTGTGTTTGCCGAAATTGAATACCTCTATATTCTTTTCATTAAATACAATATGCCCGATGAGATCAACTGCCCGTGTTGACCATGAAAAATCGCTGAGGGCTTTGACGTCGTTGATAACCGGCCGGGACAGGTTTCCTTTCCGGTCTTTGAAAGTTGCCTCTGCGTAACGGTCGAGCTGTGCCTTGAGAATTTCATAGGTGGCAATGGTGTCCGCTTCGGCGCTGTGTGCATTTTCAAGATCTTTCGAACAATAGAACTTATAGGCTGCACTCAGGTTCCTTGGTTCCATTTTATGGAAAATGTTCTGAACATCAACGAAACGCCTGCCTTTAAGATCAAAATCCACATCTGCTCTCAGGAATTCTTCCACCAGAAGAGGTATGTCGAAATGGTTGGAGTTATACCCGGCCAGGTCACAATTTTCTAAAAAACGGGCCAGTTCATGGGCAACTTCTTTAAATTTCGGACAATCCCTGACATCCTCGTCAGAAATTCCATGGATCTCGGTAACTTCTGCCGGGATATGCATCTCAGGATTGATCCGCAAGGTTTTAATTTTGGTGGTACCGTCCACCTGCTGACGTACAATGCTGATTTCTACAATGCGGTCGGTGGCAACTTTGATTCCTGTTGTTTCAAGATCAAAAAATGCAATGGGTTTTGTGAGGTTGAGTTCCATTAAATTGGTTGGTTGTTGTCAAAATTTTCAAGATGTTGCACCATGCTGTTAAGAAACTGTCCACCAAGGGCACCATCGATTACCCGGTGATCGTAAGTTACTGACATCATCATGATCGGGCGGATGGCCATGATATCTCCATCCGGGGTTTCAACTACAACAACCCTCTTTTTGATGGCTCCCACTGCAACGATGGCTGTTTGCGGCTGGTTGATGATCGGTGTTCCCATGAGGGTTCCAAATGAACCAAGATTGGTCAAAGATATTGTTCCTCCTGTAATTTCATCGGGCACAAGTTTGCTGATCCGTGCACGTTGTGCAAGGTCATTTACAGATTTTACAAGGCCAAGAAGGCTCTTTTCGTGTGCATTGCGGATGACAGGAACGATCAGGTTGAAATTCGGCAGGGAGACCGCCATGCCGATGTTGACATTTTTATGCAGGATCACTTTTGTACCATCGACGGAGACATTCACCAGTGGGAAATCTCTCACTGCCCTGGCAATTGCATCAATAAATACCGGAGTAAATGTGAGTTTTTCATTTTCCCGTTTAAGGAAAGTCTCTTTATTTTTCTCACGCCACTGTACCACACGGGTCATGTCAACTTCCTGGAAAGAGGTGACATGGGCAGATGTTTGAACTGACTTAACCATATGGCTTGCAATCAGCTGACGGATTCTGTCCATCTCGATGATCCGGTCATCCCCCGGGATGACCTGCTGAACAGTCTGTGGCGCAACCACCCGGGCAGCTGCGGCAACGACCTGAACCTGCTGCTCAATGGGTTTAATGCCAGCCTGGCGGTCTTTGAGATAGTTTAGCAGATCCTGTTTGGTGAGCCGGTCATCTTTTCCGGTGCCTGTAAGGCCATCAAGTTCGGTGAAAGAGATGTTCTCCTGCAGGGCAATGCTTCGGACAAGGGGAGAATAAAAACGCGTTCCTGATGCTGTATCTGATGATGTATGATCATGAAAGGCAGGTTCTGCAGGTGCTGCTTTATTTTCCTGTGATTGCGCCATGACTGGTTCTTCCCTGACCGGAAGAGTTGCCTGAACACTGACAGCAGGTTTAACCTCCTGTGCAACCCCGGCACTGCCACCGGTGTCGATAATGGCAAACACGGTTCCGACAGGAACAAGATCGCCCTCAACGAACAATTTTTTTATCAAAATTCCCGATACAAGCGATGGAATTTCAGAATCCACTTTATCTGTGGCGATTTCAACTATCGGATCATCTTCATGAACCATCTCGCCTTCATTCTTTAACCATTTTGTGATGGTGGCTTCGATGACGCTTTCGCCAAGTTTCGGTACAACTACCTCATAATTTGCCATATACAGGTGACGTGTTTGATTTATGCAAAGGTAACTCTTTTTCTTATTTTGAACCGTTCAAAATAGAATAACTTTTATAACCGGCCTAAATTTCTGAATCCTTTGATAATGATGTTAAAATCATTTGTCAGTTTATAATCGCGGGCATACAGGAGGTCGAGCCGGGCCGTGGTTTCTTCAGGTACGTTTTTATTCTGAAATGCATCCAGCGGATTTAATACCCCGTGTTTGATCTCAGGGAGCCTGCTTGTTTCGTTTTCTGTGTGTGAAGTAAATCCGATCCATGATTTATTTGAAAGCAGTACCGAAAAGACATTCCTCATCAGCCCGATCGGATTGCGCACCAGGAATAAGGCGATGGGGTACAATGCCAGGAGGGTGAGGGCGACAAGGAAGTCGAGCATCCGTTTGTTTCTTCTGTTAGATCTTTTGACAATGGCATTGATATCAATCACATAGAGATCACCAGACGTGTTGATGGAGTTGCTTCCGATGATGGAGAGGCTTTCGGGTGGTGCGATCTTGTAGTCAACCTGTTCGTTTTTCAATTCCGACATCATGTCGATGATCACCTGGGCAGGGACATCTTTGGCGCAAAAAATCACCTCATTGATTTTATGGATTGTGATGATCTCTTTTATCTGGCCAAGATGACCGATGAACCCGTTTGAATTGTTTCGGTGATGATGGTAGCTTACCAGGCCGGTAAAGGAAGGGTTCATACCGGTTTGCTGCAGGAGTTCGGCAACCCGCTCCGACTCATCCTTTTCCCCGATAATTACAAATCTCTTATTCTTTTCAGAATTCAGTTTATACCCTTTAACATTGAAGAAATGGAGCAGCAACCTTTCCAGCAGCATGATGAGGGTACCCCAGGTTGCTCCCAGGATAATGAGTGCCCTTGAAAACCGGTAATGCTCGTTCAACAGGGAGTATAAAACAAGAATGATGATGGTTCCGGCCAGCATCCCCTGAACAATCCTTCTCATCCGTATGGGTTTGTCATAACCGCCACTCAGGTAAATACATAACAACCAGATCGACAGGTATATCGGTACTGCTATATGAATGAAAGCATAAGGGTAGTGTCCGCCATCGGGGAAAATAAAATGCCTCTCCCAGTAATCCTTGATGAAAAAGATGCCGGCAAACAGGAGAAGAGCGTCAGACAGTGGAAGAATGATCCTGTTAAAAAACCTGGTCAGAATTGAAATAAAGGCCCTGAAATAGATGGCAACATTGATCATGACAGAAAAAGCGCGGGCATTTTCCTTTGAGAAATGCTTCCTTGCGAACACAATCATGGCATTGTAAAATACAAAAACGTAATTCAGGCTGCCTTTCTTTGTGCTTTCACCTTTGTAATGGATGATCCGGGTGCCGGGGTAATAGTAATTTTTATAACCTGCTTTGGTAATTCTGTAACTAAGGTCAATATCCTCCCCGTACATGAAAAATTCTTCATCAAGCAACCCGGTTTTATCCAGCACTTTTTTGCGCAATAACATAAAGGCTCCGGCCAGTACGTCCACCACGTGTGTTTTATCTTTATCGAGGTAACCAAGGTGATATGTGCCGAATAACTTGGATTTGGGGAAAAGCGTTGACAATCCGAATACCTTGAAGAAGGCAACAGACGGATAGGGCAGGCCGCGTTTGCTTTCGGGAAGAAATTTTCCTTTGCCATCAAGCATCTTTACACCCAATCCTCCGGCGTCGGGGTGCTGGTCCATAAATTCCACAACTTTCCGCAGGGTGTCGTCTTCCACAATGGTATCGGGGTTCAGCAGCAGGACATACTCCCCTTTGGATTTCCTGATGGCCTGGTTGTTGGCGGAGGAAAAACCTCTGTTTTCTTTGTTTTCAAGCAGGTGAACATCCGGGAACTTATCCTTTACCATCTTCACAGAGCCGTCGACCGAATCATTATCCACCACGAAAATTTCCGCCTCCAGTCCGCTGCAGGCATTATGAACAGAATGCAGGCACTGTTCAAGAAAATACTTGACGTTGTAGTTAACAATGATGATGGATAGCTTCATCTGGGTTGTTCGGGATTCGGGTGTAAAGTTATGGTTATTCGGTCAATCTAAAAACTAAATTGCACCTGCTTCTATCATCAGGACAATCTGTTCAATTGCCTGGTCGGTGCCACCCGGATCATAGTCGGTTTTCAGATCATATCCAAACAACCGTGCAAGGGTTTGCCAGATGAAAGCGGTGAATTTGCCCCGCAATTGTTTGACAATATCAAATGTAGAGTTTCCGGTTTCTCGGTAAATCAGCTTGATAAGGATTTTACCCTGTGAAAAAGTGAGGTCTTTCAATTCATCTCCAAACTGGAGTTCAAGCTCTTTCTCCGCTTTTTTCATGAATATTTTTCGTTCTCTGTCAGAGGGTATGGTATCTAAAACTGACTTGTAATATGCCAGTTGCTTACCGGCTAACTTAGCATAGGGATAAACTTTTTTTACATTATAGACCAGTTTACTGTAGCGGGCAGCTTCTCTTTTATTATGAACTGGGACAGGTGGAAAGATTACAACTGCCCTTACATCGACTGTGGCAATTGTGTCTCCGTCAATTACCTCGACCGGTTGCGTAGTTTTGACAGTATCCTGTGAGTAGGAAAGGTGCCGGCAAAGCAACAGCAAAACGAAAATCAGGATTCCTTTATACATTGGCCCCGGTTCAAAGGTCATTCGGATAACGAAAATGATGGCCGGTTTGGTATCAGGCAACTTTTAATTTTGCCACACTGGTTTTTCTAAACTTCTCTTCAACAAACGCCGCGGTTACGTGGAATGTTTTTGTGTTTTTTGAAGGTAATTCAAACATGGCATCGTTCATAATTCCTTCCAGGATTGATCGTAAACCACGGGCACCAAGTTTAAACTCAATAGCCTTTTCAACGATAAAATTCAAGGCATCTTCATCGAAAATGATTTTGATATTATCCAGTTCAAACAGTTTGGTGTACTGCCTGATCAGTGAATTTTTAGGTTCAGTAAGAATTCTGCGCAGTGTTGAATGGTCGAGCGTATGCATGTATGTGACAATCGGCAGCCTTCCGACAAGTTCAGGAATAAGGCCGAAGGTCTTCAGATCAACAGGAGTGATATATTCAAGCAGGTGATCCTTGTCAATATTCTCATGTTGACGATCGGCCTTATAGCCAATTTTATTGGTTTGAAGCCGGTTGGAGATTTTTTTCTCAATTCCGTCAAAAGCGCCCCCGGTAATAAAAAGAATATTCTGCGTATTGATCTGAATCATTTTTTGTTCAGGATGTTTCCGGCCTCCCTGGGGAGGAACATTGACGATGGCTCCTTCGAGCATTTTCAGAAGAGCCTGCTGAACCCCTTCACCACTTACATCCCTGGTAATTGAAGGATTGTCGCCCTTGCGCGCGATCTTGTCGATTTCATCAATGAAAATGATCCCGCGTTCTGCCGCAACAACATTGTAATCAGCAACCTGCAGCAAGCGTGAAAGGATGCTTTCAACATCCTCGCCAACATACCCGGCTTCGGTAAGCGCTGTTGCATCTGCAATGCAGAATGGAACGTTGAGCATTTTTGCAACAGTTCTTGCCAGCAATGTTTTGCCGGTGCCTGTTTCTCCCACAATCACGATGTTTGATTTTTCAATTTCAACATCGCCTTCCTTGGCTTCTTTGGCGTGTGATAACCGTTTGTAATGGTTATAAACGGCAACTGCAAGTACCTTTTTGGCTTCATCCTGCCCAATAACAAACTGATCCAGATATTTTTTAATCTCGACCGGTTTCAGAAGTAAAAAATCGGGGATATTATTCTGTTTTTCACTGACCAGGGCTTCGGAAAGGATTACCTGGGCCTGTTCAATGCAATTCTCGCAAATATGGCCTTCGAGGCCGGCAACCAGAATCTTGGTTTCCCTCTTTAGCCTACCGCAAAAGGAGCATTTGTCAGTTGATTTTGCCATTTCAGTTGTCTTTTTTTGAACGAACAAGGATTTCATCAATCATCCCGTATTCACGGGCTTCCTCGCTCGTCATCCAGTAGTCACGGTCAGCATCCTTCAGAATGCGTTTGTATGGCTGGGATGAATGAAGGGAGATTATTTCATACAACTCCTTTTTGAGTTTCTGAATTTCCCTTGCCGTGATATCAATATCAGAGGCCTGGCCTTCAGCGCTGCCCATCGGCTGATGGATCAGGATGCGTGAATGTTTAAGGGCGGTACGTTTTCCCTTTTCACCGGCACAAAGCAGAATCGCTCCCATGGAGGCTGCCATGCCAGTGCATATCGTTGCAACATGCGGGTTTATATACTGCATGGTATCATAAATACCCAAACCGGCATAAACAGAACCACCGGGGGTGTTCAGGTAAATCTGGATGTCCTTGCGGGAGTCAACTGACTCCAGAAACAGGAGTTGTGCCTGGATAATATTGGCTACATAATCATCAATCGGAACGCCCAGAAAGATGATACGGTCCATCATGAGACGTGAAAAAACATCCATGGTGGCAATGTTCAGCTGCCGTTCTTCGATAATGGTTGGTGAAATATAATTGGCTGATATCGATTTATATTTTGCCAGGGACAGGCTGTTGATGCCTCTGTGCCCGATGGCGTATTTTGAAAATTCGTCCATCATTTTGGGTTATTTGCGTTTAAATTATCAGTGTTTGTGATTGTGATCATGTCCATGGTCGTGGTCGTGGTCGTGATCGTGGTCGTGATCGTGGTCGTGATCATGGTCGTGATCATGGTCGTGTTGGTGGTCATGCCCATGGCTTTCAGATGCAAGCTTGATATAATCGTCATAAGAGATCTCCGTTGGATGAAACGTAATGGCGGATTTGAAGAAGTCCATCATTTTGGCATTGTAAAGCTGGTCGTTTATTCGCTGAACCTGCTCCTTGTTCTGCATAAACGTATCAACGATCGATTCGTAACGTTGCTGAAGTTCAGGATCCATGGAAGCCATGTTGATCTGGCGTAACATATAGGTTCTGATGTAGTTGCGGATGTCTTCATCGGCAACTACAATGCCATTTTCCTTAATAAGCTTATTCTCAATGAGTTGCCATTTCATGGACTCAGCGAAAGAGGTGTAATTTTTTTCAATCTCTTCAACTGTGTATTTGCCTTCGTTGTTGTCGAGCAGCCAACGTTTCAGGAATTCGTCGGGCAATGGAAGGACCGTGTTTTTCACGAGTGCTGTGGTGATGTCGTTGAAAAGGAGTTTGTCTGTTTCAGCGGCAAAGCTCAGTGAGGCATCTTTCTTTACCTGCTCCCTGAAATCTTCTTCTGTTTGCAGGTCAAGGCCCGGATAGACCATGTCGAAGAATTCTGCATTCATTTCAGCAGGAATCACTTCAGGCTCTTTTTTGCTGTCAACATCGCTTCCAGCGGTTTCATCTGTGGCAGAGGAAGTTTCCACTGCTTCGTTTTCTTCCGCTGATTCGTCATTTGCAGGTTCTGCAGCAACGGGCTTTCCGTAACGTTTACGGGTATCTTCAATGTATTTGTCAATCATCACATCATCCACAGTAATAATGTGATTTGCGATCTGCAGGTCCTGATCAATCGGGATGGTGAATTCCGGTGCGAGTCCAAGGTCAAAATAAAATTCAAAAGAATCCTGGTTCTCAAAATCTATTTCTGAGTTTTTCTCAGGGTTTGGCAGCGGGTTGCCAAGGATGTCTAATTTTTCATCCCTGATGTATCCGACAAGGCTGTCTGAGATCAGTTTGTTAACCTCATCCGCGAGGATGGCTTTGCCATACATTTTTTTAATCAGCCCGGTTGGGATGTGGCCTGGCCGGAACCCCGGAATATTTGCCTTGCGTTTGTAGTCGGAAATTTGTTTCTCAACGGATGCTGCATAATCACCCGGAGTGATTTCAATTTTGAGAAGGGCAGTGAGGGCCCCGGTGCTTTCTTTGGTAATATTCATGTAACTGATCTTGAATTGGTTGAAATAATAGTTGTTGTGCGGATGAAGGGACTCGAACCCCCACGCCCGAAGGCACAAGATCCTAAGTCTTGCGCGGCTACCAATTACGCCACACCCGCATGGAGAATCTTTTTGAAAATGGAGTGCAAAGGTACAATAATTTTCGAACAGTTACTTTAGCGATACCAAAGCAGCTGTGTAATCCGGTTCCTGCACGATATCAGCAACCTGTTCATTGTAAATGACCGTACCGTGTTCGTCGACGATGACAATCGCGCGTGAAAACAAACCAGCCAAAGGGCCATCGATAATGAGAACGCCGAAGTTTTCGCCAAAGTTCTTATTCCGAAGTTCAGAAGCCGGAACCACATTGGTGAGACCTTCTGCAGCGCAAAAGCGGGCATGGGCAAACGGGAGATCCTTTGAAACACACAGAACCACAGTATCAGGATGTTTTTCCGCCTCTGCGTTGAATTTTCTAACTGATGTGGCACACACGCTGGTGTCGAGACTTGGAAAAATATTGAAGATTATCTTTTTACCTTCAAATCCAGACAACGAAATGTCGGAAAGATCTGTCTTTGTTAATAGAAAATCAGGTGATTTCGTCCCTGCTTCAGGAAGTATACCAATTGTGTGGATAGGAGTTCCGTTTAATGCGATAGTTGCCATGGCTTTAGTTTTAAATTATTCTGCAAAATTAGCAAATAGTAATATTCACGTACCTTTTTCGTTAAAAGATTATCAAGATTTCCTGATGAACTGTACCTGACTGTAAATTGCTTCCTGAAATAACCGACTTCATTGATGTTTAAAATCCGCATTACATTTTATATATTAGTTTTATTGACCATCCATTTCCGGATTTTCGCCCAGGAGATGCCTGGAAGTACACTTGGCAATTACGCGGGAGTTAACAGCATTCAGCTGAATCCGAGTGCTTTGCATAATTCCAAACAATATATTGATATCCAGTTGGTCGGGATGAATTTCTTCCTTCAGAATAATTATCTCTATATGTCTAAAACTGATTACCGGTTCAGTAATTTTTTCAAGTCCGGGTATGTCTGGCCAACTCACCAGGAAGATTATGGAACTGAGGTCAGGAACTTTTATCACTACTCAAATCTGAAATACAAAAATGCCTTTGTCCAGGAACGAATCAATGGTCCTGGCGCCATGCTGATATGGGGGAATCACGCATTTGCCCTGAGCACTGCCGTAAGGACAATTGTTTCAGCAGATAAAATTCCGTATGAACTGGCAAATTTCATATACCTGGGATTGAACTATCAACCCCAGCATAATATCAATTATCTTGACAACGGACCTGTAAAGACGGCAGGGATGTCGTGGGGAGAGATCGGGCTTAGCTACAGCAACACCTTTCATGCACGTGGATTCAATGTGATTTCGGCAGGAATTTCGGTGAAACGCCTGCTTGGGATTGCTGCGATGTACATGAATGCCAGGAAGCTGGATTATACAGTATTAAATGATTCCACTGTTGATATACAAAACCTTGATGCTGAAATGGGGTTATCCCTGCCAATTAATTACAACGTGAATGAAGCATTAACATCACCCTTGTTTAAAGGAGGAGGTTTTGGCGTTGATCTGGGGGTTACCTATACGCGGCTGAAAAGTTATCATCAGAACCAATATTTCAACTCGTTATGTGCCCAGCCTTACGAGGATTATCTTTACAGGGTAGGAGTGGCTTTGATTGATGTCGGCGCGATTCAGTTTAACAACAACGCTGTAAAGATGAGGATTGATAACCGAAGCTCCTATTGGAAAAATGTGACAAGTATGAAGTTTACAAACATTAATCAGTTCCTTGACACATTAAGCTACCAGTTTTATGGCGATAACACCTCTGCCTATTCCGGGGATCAATTTACACTCTGGCTTCCATCTGCTTTAAGTGTCCAGTTCGATTATCACCTGCGGGAAAACTGGTATGTCAATGCCAGCCTGATCTATGGGTTTCCCTTGTCCAAAGCAGCAATTCCGCGGCCCGCAGAGCTTTCAATTACACCGCGCTATGAGACCCGGGATTTTGAAGCCAGCATGCCTCTTTCATTGTATAATTGGCAACTTGTCCGACTCGGTTTGGCACTTAGAGTCTACGGCATTACCATCGGCACAGATAAACTTGGTGGATATTTTCATTTCAGCGATTTTACCGGTCTTGATTTCTACCTCTCCTTTAAAGTTTTTTTCAGTAAAGGGAACTGCAGGATTAAAGGACCAGTGCATTGTGGGGGTAATGAATTTAAAAAAATAAAATACTGATCAAGGGGTTTTTCCTGACGCACGTCTGTTAATAGTTAATATCTTTATTGGAAAATAGAATTACATGGATTCGTATCAGCAAATATTTGAAAACAACAGGGCATGGGTACAGGGTAAACTTGCAGTTGATGAACATTTTTTTGAAAAACTTGCCAGGGATCAAAAACCTCATTTCCTCTATATCGGATGTTCCGACAGCAGGGTGCCTGCCAATGTGATCATGGGACTGGATGAAGGAGAAGTGTTTGTTCACCGCAATGTTGCCAACCTTGTTGTCGCATCCGACAACAATATCAATGCGGTGATCCAGTTTGCCGTTGAATACCTTGAAATACAACACATCATCGTGTGCGGTCACTATGGCTGCGGAGGTGTTAAAGCTGCTTTGCATCCTACCGACATGGGGCAGCTCAACAGCTGGTTGCAGAATCTCCGTGATGTTTGCCGCCTTCACCAGGAGGAGTTGGATCAGATATTGAACCCTGCGCAAAAATACAGGCGGCTCGTCGAGTTGAATGTGATTGAGCAGTGTGTCAACGTAATCAAGATAGATCACGTTCAACGCAAATGGTATCAAACAGGTTATCCCCAGGTTCATGCCTGGGTGTATGACCTGCACAACGGCTTGCTGAAAGAGCTGGATGTAAACCTGGCTTCTTATTTTTCCAGCATCCGGAGTATTTATGATCTGAAAATCTCCGATGATTAACCCCTGATAATCAGTAATTGCTGAGTTGAATAACGACGGGATTACTTTTTTACCAGTTTCCTGAGTGATAAATTCAAACCGATAAAAGGATTACGAATCGTGATTTTTAGTGGAAAACCATTTTTGTATTGGTCAAAATTGATGAAGACCGGATCTGCCAGGGTCGATTTGGCTGCAGTGGCAAGGAGTGTATCTCCGGCGGGTGAATATGTATGCCAGATTTTATAATTTTTGCCGGATGTTCCGTAAACAACCAGCCTGCCCGACTTTTCCTGCCGAAAACCGGCCTTGTGTTTTAACTGTCCGGCCATCGTCAATATCCTGAAATCTGTTTCAAGAATTTTCAACAGTGCCTTTTTGTTGAAAGCCTCATAGCAGGAGATCACAATAAGGCTGTCAGCAGTCATTTTCAGATCAAAAAACGTCATCCCGATCTCATTCATAAACGTAAACCTGTAATTGCAGGCTGCCCCAACTCCCCTCCCTTTCCGGGGCGGGGCCGGGGGTGGGGTGTTTTCTTGATCAGGTGCCGGGATGATCTTCTCCTGTTCCCGGCTAATCATTAACATTCCCGTCAGATGATGCTTTTTAATATCGAGAGTTGCCTTATACAGCTGGCTTGTATCACTGGAAATAATTGTTGTCTGCGGAAATTCCGGCAACGCGGAATGTGAGGTCTCCCGTGAAATATCAGAAGGTTTGATTGAAATACAACCTGACAAGGTGATGATCAACAGTCCCGGCAACCACAAATTCCGTATATTCATGACCTATTTTGAATCTGGTGCAAAAATGAACATGTTTTATGGCTCATATGCAGGTATTTGTAACAAGTTATCCAGTGGCACAATGTAAAATCCCGCGCCCAGGATATCTGAAATCAGCTTGTCCAGAGAGTGCTCTGTGAACAAAGTGTGATCATGCAAAAGTATGATTGAACCTGGCCGAAGCTGGCGTAAGATGTTATGGTTCACTTTTCCCGGATTCCGGTTCAGCGTGTCAAACGACCGGATATTCCAGCATACTGTCTGCAATAGCGTCTTTTTCAGTGCTTTGCTTACCATGGGATTGATGACACCAAACGGAGGGCGGAAAAAATGCGGAGCGAGGCCGGTGGCCTGCTTAATCAACCTGTTTGACTCAAGTAATTCTGATTTTATCCTGCCTGCAGAAAACAGATCGAACCACCTGGAATGAGAAAATGAGTGGTTGCCGATCAGGTGCCCGCTTTCATGGATTTTAATCAGGAGATGTTCATTACCGGCGATGTTTTTTCCAATGCAAAAAAAAGTTGCCGGCACGTTGTATTTATCAAGAATTTCAAGAACTAACGGGGTTTTTACCTTGTCGGGGCCATCATCAAAGGTGAGTGCAATTTTGTTGCCATCGGTTCTGCCCCGGCATATTACAGGGTGATGGAAATTGGAGCAGGGAAGGAATGCCATTGTGAATGATATTCCAAAATAGAGGATGGCCAGCAGGACATAAAGGAAAGATGCATGTTCATAGATAAATCCCGTGGTTGATTTACCCGAAAAAAGCATCCAGAGGTTCAGGCTGAACAACATTAGAAAAAAGAACAGCGTAAAGCGGCGAAATGTGACCATTCAGGGGCGGCTTAACAGGATAAACGAATGGTTGTTGCCACGGAAATTGTTGTAAATAAGCACATGTTCGTAGCCGGTCGCCTGTGGCCTGATTTTAACCATTGTTACTTCCGGTACCACCTGGTTTTTGATCACCATCGCACCCAGCCACATTGCAAAGGCAGGTGAAGTGTGGTATTCTCCGCACAGGTGCTTGTAATAGCCGCATAGGGTATCCTTAAAATCAGAATCGGCCAGCTGATGGTAAATGTGGTCGGATTGCGGGTCGCCGTTCAATCCAAGGATCAGGAGAGAAATGTCTCCCACTTTTAAACCATGAGATTCCAGAAAATCATAAAGCTTTGACCTTAACTCCACATCTGAAGCAGGTTTGAGAAATGTACTGACCCCGGAAAACCTGGCATATGACTGTGCGTGCTTTTGATTTTCAAGGAAAAAAAACGATGAACCTTCTCCTGCGATGGTTCCCCGGTTATTGTCTTTCAACAGGTCGAGTGATTGAATGGGTTTCTGTTTCCATAAACCGAACCTGGAGGTGATAGCAAAGGAATTGGCGGTTAGTTCGTCAGATCCTCCAACCAGGACATTTGAGAATTCACCCAGCTGCAGCTGGGTCATGGCATCAATGAGTGCGCTTTCGAAAGAAATTCCCCGGTGCACGTAGGTGAAATTATATCCATGACAATTGAGGAGCAGGGCAATTTGCCCGGCAACCGTGTTATGCGTACTCTGAATAAAAGAGGTGGGGGTCAGGAATTCTTCCCTGTTCCTGATCATGGATGCCAGGAATTTTTCAGTATCTTCAATACAACCCAGCCCGGAGCCTGTGATGATTGCCTGCGGGGTGATCTCAGTGCCTTCATCCTGGTTCAGGATGCATACTGCATCCCGGAGGCATAATTTTGCGGAGGCCACGCCCATCCTGATGATCCTGCTCATACGCCGGATCATCTCAGCAGGGATGAAATCCTTATAGCCCGGGTCAATGCATTTCAGCTGGTTGGTTTCATAGCTGATGGGGTTTGTTAAAAACCCGGTCGTCGCGACGGGGCATGCCCCGTCGTTACCGGTCGTTTTTTGCGGCGAAACATTACCTAACCCGTTGATATATATATTGGTCATTGGCTACTGATCGATTGTTTTTGATAAAACGATGGACGAATTGTTTCCACCGAATCCAAATGAATTGGATAATATATGCCGTAAATACGGGGCATGCCCCGTATCCATGTGCCCGGTATCATCGGGCCCCGTATCCATGTGCCCGGTATTATCGGGCCCCGTATCCATGTGCCCGGTATCATCGGGCCCCGTATCCATGTGCCCGGGATCATCGGGCCCCGTATCCATGTGCCCGGTATCATCGGGCCCCGTATCCATGTGCCCGGTATCATCGGGCCGATACGGGGCATGCCCCGTATCTACGATTGTTACCGGTTTGATACGTAATTCCTTCATCGGGGTTGAAAAATTCAGATTCGGGAAAATCACCTGGTGTCGCAATGTCAGAATAGAAATCACTGCCTCCACCGCCCCGGCGGCACCCAATGTATGACCGGTATAGCCTTTGGTGGAACTGAAAGGGGGTACATGATCTCCGAACAATCGTTCAATGGCAGTTCCTTCTGAAAGGTCATTATTCTGAGTACCGGTTCCATGAACGTTGATATAGCTGATATCCCGGGGTTGCAATCCGCTCATGGCAACAGCTTTTGACATTGCCAGAAAGGCGCCTTTGCCGTCGGGGGAGGAGGCAGTTTGATGAAATGCATCGTTGGCATTGCCATAGCCGGAAACTTCTGCCAGGACCGGTTTATGCTCCTTTGCTACAACATCTTCGGATTCAAGCACCAGAAAAGCTGCACCTTCGCCGAGCGTTAGTCCGGCCCGGTTTTCATCGAAAGGGTGGCAACCTGTTTTATCCAGGATCATTAAGGTGTTAAAACCATTGAGGGTGAATCGGGTCACCGAATCGGTACCTCCAACGACCACACGGTCGAGCTGCCCGGTTTTAATGAGGTTAGAGCCAGCCATGATGGCATTTACAGAGGAAGAACATGCTGTGCTGATGGTGGTAACAAAATCACTGATTCCAAGGTGAGAGGCAATCCTTTCAGTTGAGTCGCCGCAATCGTGGTTTACGATATCGATCATTTTACCTTGCCTGGGATCAGCCAGGAAGGTTTCAAAAAACACTTCGCTGCGATCCATGCCGCCGACTGTAGTGGCTGAAATCAGACCGGTTTTATATTGGTGTAAATCGGTAATGCCTGCATTTTTAAGGGCCTCTTTTGCGGCTGTCATCCCCAATAAGGCAGTCCGGGTAAGGTTTTTCTGACCGGGATGACCTGTTGCTTCAAGTAATGCTTTGTTTGAAAGTTTAACCTCGGCCATGGGGATCACTCCCCGATGGATGGTATCGAAAAGGGTTATCTCTCCGATACCGGATCTTTCGGCCATTAAGGACTGCAGTGTCTCCTCCACATTGTTACCAATGGCACAGATAATTCCGATCCCGGTTATATAGACCCGTTTTGACATGATGTATGGGTTAATTCCCCGTCGCTTGCGGCGGTAAAATATTGACACTGCAAAATTAGCAGAAAAATGCGAATTTAAACCTCCGCCGTTCTGACATCCAGGGCGTCGCGGAGTGCATTTCCGATAAGCATAAAAGCCAGTACCATGAGCATGATTGCTACACCAGGCAGGATTGCAAGGTATGCATAGTCTAAAACGATGTACCCGTAATTTTCTTTTATCATTGAACCCCATGAAGGTACAGGGGGTTGCACCCCCAACCCCAGGAAACTCAGCCCGGCCTCCATCAGAATTGCCGAGGCAAAGTTGGCAGCAGAAATGACAATCACTGCTGCCATCACATTGGGAAGAATATGGTGAAAGATTATCCTGAAGTTGGAAAAGCCAAGGGCTCTGGCGGCTTCGACATACTCTTTTTCACGGATGCTCAGAATTTGCCCCCGGACGACCCTGGCAACCTCCACCCACATGGTCAGCCCGACAGCAATAAATACCTGCCAGAAGCCTTTGCCCAGTGCAAAAGTAATTGCAATGACAAGCAGCAGTGTCGGGATCGACCAGACAACATTGATCAGCCAGACAATCAGGTTGTCAACCCAGCCCCGGTAGTAGCCGCCAATGGCGCCAACAAAAATTCCGATGACCAGGGAGATGAGAACAGAGATCATCCCTACCGACAGGCTTACCCGGGTGCCGATCATCAACTGGCTGAGGTAATCCCTGCCGTAACGATCGGTTCCAATCCAGAATGTCTTTTTTTTTGGCATTTCAACTTCACTCAATGGCAGAAATTTAACCACTGATGCATCCACCGGAAGCGCTCCGTATTCAATAAACAGTATATGGTTTTTGAAAATGGAATAGCTGCGGATGGGGATTTGCTGCAACTGATCCTTTTTACCGAAAATCATTGTTTGAAAAAAAGAATTGGTTGCACCTGCATTGTTTTTTATGGGCAGCATCAAAACAGAAAAGAGAGGCTTTTTCAGACCAAGCTCAAGGTACTGATCGTTTGCATAAGGTGTCGGATCTGGCGTGATCAGGTATCCCAGGCAAGCCACGAGTACCACAAAGCCAATAAACACAAGTGATCCCAACCCAAGACGGTTGCATTTGAATTTCTTCCAGGCCAGGGAACTGAGTGAACCGGAGGAGTTGGCGAGGGGCTTTTTAAAAATCACAGGAAGAATTCAAATTGTGGTTTATCTGATATATTTTTTTTGTACTTTTGCAAACTCAAACATGGTGGTCGTAGCTCAGTTGGTTAGAGCGATAGATTGTGGATCTATAGGTCGTGGGTTCAAGCCCCATCTTCCACCCGGAAAAGGTTGCCAAAGGCAGCCTTTTTTTATTTTATTTCGCCTTTGAAGGTTGGCCTGTATTCCTCCCATGTCGATTTCAGATAGGAATCAGTGCCAAAGTAATTGATGACTCCTTCAAAATCCTTTGCCTGCTGATATCCCGCAACAACGGTGAGCATTTGCCCTTTTTCGCTCAAAAAAACATAAGAAGGATAAGACATTTTTCCCCGTAAGAGTTCGACCGCAAGTTTATGTGTACTTCTCTTGCTTCCAGGGTTTGGATTAACAAACGTCTGCCCGTCAAGTACAATTGTGTCCCTGCTCTCTGCATCAAATTTTACGCAATAAAAATGGTCATTCATGTATTTGGCAATTGTCGGGTTTGCAAAGGTCTCTGCGTCCATCTTTTTGCACCATCCGCACCATTCGGTAAATACATCGATAAACATTTTTTTTGGTTTCTTTTTACTCAATTTGTAGGCATCCTCAAAAGAGTACCATTTGACCGGTGTCTCTTTGCCTGCCGGCTTTTGAGCTTCCTGGGCAGCCAGTGCTCCCGGGTGAAAAAATGCAAAAGATATTATAAGCAATAATCCGAAAGTTCTCTT
>CAIYJU010000189.1 GCA_903926565.1 uncultured Bacteroidales bacterium | reverse complement strand
TAAGTATATTATAATTGAAAAGAGTATAAATATGATACAAATATAATATAATAAAAACATAAAGTCAAGTCGTATAGTGCTATCATACAATTATAATAATTATATATAATTGACTATATGTAGTTTATGTGCATTTTAAAATAAAATATAAATAACAAATACATTTAATATCATAATTACCTAACATGTATTTTGAAAGGCATCAAGGCTTATTATAAAAGGTATTGTAATAATCCCTGTTTTTCCGATTAAACAATCATGAACGATTGCAATATTCCTTATGATTAATTAATATGGCGTTAACCGCTCTGTGAAATCTCAGTGTGGACTATGTGTCTCTCCGTGCAACAAATAATTACACGGAGATTCAGGGAAAACCAAGGAGAGAAAAAACGAAATTATGGAACTCAATAAGATTACCGGGATAATTATTGGCTGTGCGATCGAGGCACATAAACTTCTGGCACCTGGGCTGTTGGAATCAACACATGAAGAGTGTCTAAAAACAGTAATATGAGTTTAGTCGGACAGGAAACCAAATCAGATTTTATTGAATGGGAAAAACTTCAATCACTCACCCTGAAACTGGAACGGGATGGGGATTTCAAATTCACCCTCCTGATCACCTTAGGAATGTTTACCGGGTTCAGAATATCCGACATCCTTTCCCTAAAGTGGAATGATGTGATGGAAAAGGAAAATATTGAAGTCACCGAAAAAAGACAATCAGTCCACAGTTTGTAAACTGGAGACTGAAGGAATTGATGAAGAGCAGGTAAGTAGGAAAATGGAGTACAAGTACAAAGTACCAGGTACTTTGTACTTGTACTCCATTTTCTATAACCTTCCTGCCACAGCATCCCAGTCAACCAATTTCCAGAAATCGGCGATATAATCGGGACGAACATTTTGTTTATCAAGATAATAGGCATGTTCCCATACGTCGCAGGTGAGCAGCGGGGTTGCCCCGTGTTTCATCGGGTTTCCTGCGTTACTTTCCTGAACAATGGCGAGGCTTCCGTCGTCTTTTTTGATCAGCCATGCCCAGCCGGCGCCGAACAGGGTTGCAGCCGAAGCGGAGAATTTCTCCTTGAATTCGGCAATCGATCCGAAGTTCTTTACAATGGCTTCTGCAAGGGCTCCGGCTGGCTCACCGCCACCCTGTGGTTTCATGCAGTTCCAGTAAAAGGTGTGGTTCCATACCTGGGCGCCATTGTTGAAAATACCGGCTCCGGACTTCATCACGATCTCGTCGAGTGAAGCGTTTTCAAACTCAGTGCCAACAATCAGCTTGTTCAGGTTGTTCACATAAGCCTGGTGGTGTTTTCCATAATGGAATTCAATGGTCCTTTTCGAAATAAATGGTTCCAGTGCGTCGATGGCATATGGAAGCTTTGGCAATTCATGTATCATATAACAAATATTAAATGGTTAAACAAAAAAATGCAAAATGCAGAATGCAAAATCAAAATGCAAAAATAGTTAAAAACCCGGTCCGCCTTTTTTCAGGACCTCCACTGCTTTTAAAAATCCGGGGTCGATGGTATTCATGATCGGGAAAAAGCCGTCATTATCCAGCAGATTCCTGCCAACATAAGCTTTTATCATTGTTTTAACGTAGGTATCTGATTTGGTGAGGTCTTTTCCAATATGTTTAACTCCTTTTTTATCGGCATATTTTACAAACTCCCCGAAAATCGCATCACTAACAACAAATCCGCGGTCGAACTGGTCAACATTCCTGAAACGCCTGAGCAGTGTCCTGTTCTGGTCGGTGTAGTCAAATGCATACTGGTACACCAAACCCTTGTTAATGCACTGGGTGTAATAGCGCAGGGCCGAATCTTTTTCCACCGGGATAAAGATGTCGGGCATGATCCCTCCTCCTCCATACACTGTCCGGCCTTTGGGTGTTTTGTATTTCAGCGAATCCGGAAATTTGATTGAATCGGGATGTTCCAGTTCCCCGTTCATGAAACGGTGATAATAATCGCTGTTGTAAACCTCCAGGCCATCTTTATAGGGTTTCTGAATGCACCGGCCGGTAGGGGTGTAATACCTTGCCACAGTGAGCCGTAAGGCGCTGCCATCTTTAAAATCAAGCTGCTCCTGTACAAGTCCTTTGCCGAATGACCTGCGCCCGATGATCCTGCCCCGGTCGTGGTCCTGGATGGCTCCCGACACGATTTCTGCAGCCGAGGCAGTTCCCTCATCCACCAGCACAATGAGATCGCCCTGCTCGAACAGTCCATCGGAGGTGGCTTTGGAAACCTCCTTCTTATGGTTCATGCCTTCGGTATAAACAATCAGCTGGCCGCTTCCGAGAAATTCATCTGCAACATCGATGGCAGCCTTCAGGTAGCCCCCGCCATTGCCCCTCAGGTCAAGGATCAGCTTCTTCATGCCGTCCTTTTCCAGTGTTTCAAGGGCGTTGTGAACCTCTTCATGGGTGGTGGAGGCGAAATTGTTAAGCCTGATATACCCGATTCCGGGCGATGGCATGTAGGCGATATCCATGCTGTAGGTAGGAATTACATCGCGGGTGATGGTGAAATCAAGCAATCCTCCGGCACCCCTCCTGAAAATGGCAACTTTGACCTGTGTTCCTTTGGCTCCTTTCAGCTTGCGCATCACATCATTCGTGGATATTTTAATGCCGGCGATATTCTTCCCGTCAACTTTTACGATCCTGTCGCCTGCCCGGATGCCGAGCTTTTCTGACGGTCCGCCGGCAACCGGATTGATCACCGTCACTGTATCGTTCTCCAGGCGAAACTGCACACCGATCCCTTCAAAACTTCCCAGCAATGGGTCGTTGGCATCATGGAACTCTTCCGCAGAGATATAGACTGAATGCGGATCGAGCTTCTCAAGCAGGCCGGTGATCGCTTTCTCTTCAAGCGCTTTCCGGCTGAGCGTATCAACATAATTATCTTTCACGTAAGTGATTACCTCCTTCAGCTTGTCTTTGTCAGAAGGCAAAAGGTTGAAAATTCCGCTCCGGTTTCCCAGGAAAACACCCAAAACGATTCCTCCTGTAAGTACCAGGGCAAACCATATTGGCAAATAGTTGCTGCTCTTCTTCTCCATGATGCAAAGATACCAATATTAAAAACCGGTGCCACGGGTTGTGACGGGATTTCTGTGACAGATTTTTTTCTTTTTTTACCACCTTTTGGCGTTTTCCCGATTAAACAACAAAAGGTTCTCGCAGATGAGCGCAGATTACAGCGCAGATTTACGCGGGTATATATGCATGTTCTAAAGGACCTCTCCCAGCACCTCCTTTTGAAGGGGAGGGAGAACGTTTGTCGAGGATTTAAGTGTAAAACTCCTTAATGGCCTGAGGGTTTAATTATTCATTTGGCTAAAGCCAATAATTTGTTTGCAAATCTTCAAACCACTAGCTAAAGCTAGTGGCAATTGAAGAGGAAACCAAATTGCCTCCAGCTGAATTGCCTCCAGCTGAATTGCCTCCAGCTTTAGCTGGAGGATCCTTATGATCAGGATCAATTTTGGCTTTAGCCAAATTTCTTTTAGCTGGGAAAGGGTCCCCCCTCCTCTTTAAGAGAAGACCGGGGAAGAGTCTTTGACATACCGACACTCAGTTTTCAAGATTGTTACTGGTATGATTGTGCTCAATCAGATATCATAATAAGAATAGCCAACAACCTGTAATCTGCGAAAATCTGCGCTTAAATCTGCGAAAATCTGCGAGAAATTTTCTTAAAGGAAAGAGATCTTTTCTGGAAATCGCAGAAAAAGAACGAAATTTGTTTAAAATTGTGAATCATGCACCAAATGTTCCTGTTCCTTCTTCTGTTGACAGTTTTTAATGCGTCAGCAGGTTTTCCAAAAGGCGAGATTCCTGCCAGGCCTTTTGAGAACAGCCACTTTGCGGTTATTGATTCAACCAGGATCCATTATCGTACCTGGAATGAAGACCTGCAAAAGCCCAGGGGGAAAGTATTGCTGATCCATGGATTTTGCGGATCAACATTTTGCTGGCGTTTTAACTATGACACGCTGGTTGCCGCGCATTACAGGGTGATTGCCATTGACCTTCCCGGATTTGGCTATAGTGAACGCGATTCGGCCCTCAACCAGTCACAAAGCAACAGAGGCCGGTTAATATGGGAACTGCTCGAAAAACTTGATGCAGGGGATACTGCAAAGTGGAATATTGTCGGGCACTCAATGGGTGGAGGAACTGCGGAAGCAGTAGCGCTGATGAATCCGTCACGCACACAAAGCCTGACGATCCTTGCCGGTATGATTTTTATCAAAAACAACAACGTGAACCGGCGCATCGTTGGCCTTGTCAACTTCCCGATATACAAGAAGCTTCTCCTCTCCTACACAGAGAAGCAGTATCTCTCCTTCAACAGCTTCCGGCGTGAACTGAAAAAAACCTACGGTTTTGTCCCCGATTCACTCACCGTCAACGGATACTGGGAGCCTCTTCAGATTGACGGCACTGCTGAAACAGTTGTCAACCTGCTGGCAAACTCAAAGGAAATTCAACAGCTGGATGCGAAAGGATTAGGTCAGTTGCCGGTGTTGGTAATCTGGGGGAAAGAAGACAAGACAATCAGGCTTAAACAGGGAAAAAAGCTGAAAAGAGCGGTTCCGTCGATCGACCTGAAAGTGATTCAGGATGCGCACCACATGGCGATGGAGACCCATCCGGAAATTTTCAACAGCATGCTGGTTGAGTTTCTCGACACGAATAACAAACGGTAAAGCCGGCAGGGATTGTCACCTTTTTCTTTTTCCTGCAATTTCACCGATCCTGTTCTTTGCATAGTCGGTGTATGATACCTGCTGCGGGAGGTTTCCACCCGGATGGTCCTCCTGACTGGCATTTTTAAGAAACTCACGGTAATAAGGCAGTCCTTCAAACGGCATCCGGAGATGAAAATCATACTGGTAAGCGATCTTGAAGCGAAGGGTGTTGTTTTCAGGATTCGCCTCCAGCGCCTTCTTCAGAAAAAACAGTGCCGTATCCGCCTCCCCTTTTGATGTGTTTACATAGGCAAGTTCGGTATAGAGTGTCGACAAGAACTTCCCCGGTGGCATCAGCAACCTGAGTGTCCGGTTCAGGTAAGCAAGGCCGGTATCAACCGCCAGCGAGCGACAGGCAGAGACTCCGTAATAAAAACAAACCTCCGCATCGGTAGTATCGGAATAGAAAGCTGACCGGAAAAATGGTACGGCCGTATCATACTTTTCCTGCTTATAATATGACAACCCCAGGTACTTCATGGTGAATTTCGAGGAATCTCCAAGTTGTAAACACTGTGTGAACCGGGTCGTTGCCTGCCGGAAATCAATCAGCAGGTAATAACAATAGCCGTTTTGTTTCAGGATGGCAATGTTGGATGAGTCCTGTGCCAGGAAAGTCTCAGTCAGGTAAAGGGCCATGGCGGTAAAATCTTCGCGGATATATATATTTGCGAGTTTCCCGGTCACATAAGGATCGTAAGGGATGATCTTCAATGCCCGCCGGTAAAAGAGGATTGCCGAATCAGACCGTTTCAGCTCATTGAAACAGTTGCCCAGCTGTTTGGCAATAAAAAAAGAGGAGGAGTCTGAACGGTATAGCGGCAAAAGTACCTGGGCCGCCAGCCGGAAATCATCTCCGGCATAATAAAGGTTTGCCAGCTGCAGTCTGAAATACCGGTTGCCGGGATTCAGTTCGGTCATCTTCCTGGTGGTGGAAATGGCCCTGCCCGGATCACCCGATTGCCTGTAGACATTGGCGAGTTCATTCAACATCAGGACATTGGTGCTGTCGGCTTTCAATGCCTCCCCGATTATCACGATGGCCTCCCTGTATTGAAATTGTGCTGCCAGGGCCCTGCCAAGCAACAATAGTAAATCGGTTTGCGTGCTATCCTTTGATAAAATGCGTTCAGCCAGGGTGCTGGCCTGGCTGAACTGACAAGATTCCATTAAATACTTAACCTGTGATATCGATTCCTGCTCCTGGGCTCTGGCATTATCCGGGAGGATTTGAAGGAGGATGATGAGAGCTGCAAGTAACCTGCCCATAGAAAATTACTTTTTGGGTTCATCCTTTTTATTGCAATCGAGGATAAATTTGATCGGGAGGTTATACTGAACATCAACCGGCTTTCCCTTTTGTTCACCGGGATTCCATTTTGGCATCAGTCTGACCACCCTTACGGCCTCCTCATCACAGCCGGTGCCAATTCCCCGGAGTACTTTTACATTCGCAATGGAACCATCCTTTTGCACCACGAAGGTAACATACACAGTGCCTGTCACCCCTTTCTTTACAGCCTCCTCAGGATATTTGATATTTGCTAACAGAAAATCCCGGTAACCATCCGTCCCGCCAGGGTAGGAGGGTTGCTTCTCGACTACAGTATAGACCTCGTTCGCGGGCGCCACGGGAGCTACATATTTTATCTGGGTCTCCTTTTTCTGCTTTTCCTGGATTACCGGCTCAGCTATCGGGTTAACATGAATCTGATTAAATGCCGGACTGTCTGGTGTGTTCAACACATCAGCATTGCTGTATGAACGGGCTGTCAACATGAACAGCAGAACCAGCAATGCAGGCAGGGCAATGAGCACCTTGCTTTTTGCCCAGGTTTTCGATTTCGTTTTTGTCATCATGGCAATTCGTTTTTTAAGTAATGAAACATTAAAATTATTGGTCAGGTTATTCACCTGAATGCCCATGGTTTCATTCAGGATCATTTGCTGATATTGGGAGCGGGTGGTTCCGTTCTGCAGAACGCCTTCATCCGCCAGGTATTCATGGATGCTTTTTATTTCTCTGCCGGCCAGCCAGATGACCGGGTTGAACCATTGAAAGATGGTGGCCGTTTCAATCAGTAACATGTCGACGGTATGATGCTGCCTGACATGGATCCGCTCGTGTGCCAGGATGGTTGGCAGGGTGGCAGGGGGAATAGTCTCACTGATAAATATCATGTTAAAGAACGAGAATGGGGAGTAATGGTGGTCAACCATGATAATTTGCTCGCCCTCACGCCCTTTCACCCCGAAACGCCGGGTAATTCTGTGTAACTGAATCAGCTGTATCACGAAACGAAGCAGGAAAATGACGACGCCTGTCAGATAGGCAACGGAGGCTGCTTCAACCCATTGAAGGTTCTGCTGCAGGGTTTGTTCGACCCTCGCTGGCGTAATCATCACAGGTTCAAGAAGAATAACAAACGAGGGCGACGAATCCAGCGGAGCCCACCGGATGGGCAGCAGGGGAAACAGTACGGAGAAGAGGACCATTGCCAGGAGGTAAAAGCGGTTGAGCTGGAAGAAGGTCTCCCGGCGCAGGAAGAACCAGTACACTGCATAGAGTACTGATATACTTACAGTTGATTCAATGAGATATGGGAGAAAGGCGTTCATGGTTTATCCTCCTTCTGTTTTATAATCTCTTCATTGATGGTCTTCTGAATTTCCTCAAGTTCCCTGAGAGTCAGCTTTCCGTCGGAAGCAAAAAATGATGCGAGCGATTTATATGAATTCCCGAAGTAGTTGGTCATGAATCCCATGAAGGATGATTTTGTGTAGGCAGCCTTGCTGATCACCGGGAAATACTCATGGGTGCGTCCATACGCCTTGTGCCCCGCAAATCCCTTCTGTTCAAGTATGCGGACAATGGTCGACACCGTGTTATAAGCCGGCTTTGGATCGGGAAAATTCTTCAGGATATCGTGAACCATTCCCTTTTCGATCTCCCAGAGGATCTGCATCACCTCCTCCTCAGCACGGGTGAGTTGGAGGGGAGATACGGGAGTTGGATTGTTTGCTGACATGGAACCAAAATTAAATGGTGAGACAATGAACCATTCAACAAAGATACAACTAAAATCTTAGTTTGTCAACTAAAGTCTTAATTTTACACCGTTTATTTTGGGCATTTCACCGAATAAACCGAGTATTTCCGGGAAAATAGTTGGTGTAATCCCGGAAATGGCATGGAGGGATGGGAGAAAAGTACTTTTTACTGTGGATTGGTGGTAACATCATCGACAAGGTAGGGTGTTTCACCCCGCCAGGGCAGCACCCCGTTTTTTTCCTTATAATGAAGAACAACTGTTTGTCCTTCCAGTTTCAGAAGTTTTTCGGCAAGGGCTTTATCAGGCACCGAAAAGAAAAACTTCTCCGATGCAAGAGAAACATCCTGGCTGCTCTTTACGCTGCTCAGGATCAGTTCGCCTTCATAAGTTTTAAACATGGCCCCCTTGTAGGAGAACTTCTGCAACAGCCCTGAACGGTTCCCCTCGCTGTAGGTGAAACTGTATTTCCAGTAGATGATGGCCACCAGCAGGACGATCACGATGGCAATTGCCCAGAAAAGAAACTTTTTCATACTCCTTGGATTAGAATTATGCTACAAACTTACTCGAACTTTTTCAGAAATCAAATTCAGATTCAATAGTTTTTTACTTTTGCGAAATTCACAAATACACTGATCTTCGAATGACATCCCATCCTGTCACCGTTAATCCAAACCCCCGTATTTTACTTACCGGCGGCTCCGGGTTTCTCGGCAAAGCCATCGTAAGGGAATTGCTCGCTCCCGGCTCTCCTGTTCAGCCCTCCTTACTTCGTATTTTCGACCTTAAACCCTGTTCAGGTCCTGCCGATGACCGGATTGAGATGGTCACAGCCGACATCCGGGACGCTGCAGCAGTAAGCGAGGCCTGCCGGGGTATCGACATGGTTATCCATTCGGCAGCGCTTGTTGATTGGGGGACCAGGCCCGAGCCGGAGGTGCTTGCAATCAATTTCGGGGGCACTGAGAATGTCGTGAAGGGTTGTCGTCAGCACGGGGTCAGGCACCTGGTTTACACCAGCTCGCTTGATGCGATATTTGGGGGTAAGTCACTGGTAAACATTGATGAAAGCATTCCCTATCCCGCCAAACATCCAAACATGTATTGCCGTAGTAAATACTTATCGGAAAAGTTGATCCTGGAGGCAAACGGAAGCGAAAACAATATCACCCCGGGAAATCTTCAAACTGCCTCCCGGTTCCTTGCAACCTGTGTACTTCGCCCCTCCGACATTTACGGCGAGGAAGATCCGTATCACATTGATTCACTGATCAACATGGCCAGGGGCGGGTTTTATGTGCGGCTTGGCAACGGGTCGTCGAAGTCGCAGCATGTTTATGTTGGCAACATGGCCTGGGCCCATATCCTTGCAGCAAAAGCCCTGATTGATGAGAATCCGGCCATCCGCGGCCAGGCTTATTTTATCACGGACGGGCCTGCTGCAAACTTCTTCCGGTTTTTCGACCGCATTGTGGAGGGTGCCGGTTACCGCATCCGTCCGGAAAACATCTGGATCCCCCGGCGGATCGCCTACGCCATGGGGTTTATCTCAGAGGGTATTGCCTTGCTGGCAAGGCCATTCGTTAAGTATGCTCCGAAGTTCAGCCGGTTTGCGGTAATCTATACCTGCAGCGACTTCACTTTCTCTTCGGCAAAAGCCCTGAAGGACTTTGCTTTTGTTCCAAAATATTCGGCAGAGGAGGCATATCGCAGGACAGTTGACTATTACAGCCGGGCAAGGACGCATGAGCCGACCAACGGATAATAATTGTAATTCCTTGAGCGGACGTATTTTTTATTTCACGAAGATAAAAGAAGGTTTGTAAAGTTCCACGAAAAAAGTAACCTTCGTGAATCTTCGTTTAACCTTTGTGGAACTTCGTGAAAGAGATTTTTGAGGTCAAGAATAATGTTGAATATCAGGCAACTGGCCGGTCAACAAAATACATATCGATCTCGCCCTTGTGTTTTGCGGTTACTTTGCCACGGTAGGTACAAATGAACTGGTCCTTCACCATTTTAAAGGTTTCGCCGCTGATGTTCACTTTGTTTATTTCGCCTGCACTTTCCATGCGTGAGGCGGTATTCACCGTATCGCCCCAGATATCATAAGCGAATTTTTTCAGTCCGACGATCCCGGCTACCACCGGCCCGGTGTGTATCCCGATGCGCAACTCGAATGAAGTCCCACCGATTTTATCTCTTTGTGATTTATGGGTAATGATAAACTCCTGAAGCTCCAGCGCTGCCCTTACCACATCGGTTGCGTGGGTTTTGTTCGCAACAGGCAAACCACCCGCACACATATAACTGTCACCGATGATCTTTATTTTTTCAATGTTGTGCCTGGAGATGATGTTATCAAACTCGCTGAAATAAAAATTAATTTCTGTAACAAGCTCCTCTGCGGTCATACGCTCGCTGGCCTGGGTGAAATCCTTGAAGTCGGTGAACATCACGGTAACTTCATCAAACCGCCTGGCGCTTGCCTTTCCCGTTAATTTAAGCTCCTCGGCTGTTTCGTGTGGCAGGATGTTCAGCAGGAGCATGTCAGATTGTTTCTTTGCCTCATCCAGTAAAATGTTCGATCTTTTCTGGTTCCTGAAATTCCTGTACACCAAAAGGGATACGATGAAAAAAAACATTGTACCTCCTGCCATCATATAGAGCTGGTTCCTGCCCTGCCTGATCTTTTGCCGGTCTTTCTCAGCAGCAATCTCTTTCTGTGAACGCTCCAGTTTGACTTCTTCATTTAAAACCTGGTCTGTTTTCAGGATGTTGTATATACTATCACTGATTTTAAGCGTTTCCGATGCATAATACCATGCATTTTTGTAATCTCCGGTTTCCTTATAAAGTTTTTCAAGGTTTCTCGAGGCCGTCAGCATGTATTCAAATTTTCGATAATATGTCAGCAATAAACACAGGGAATAGGACTGATTAAATTTCACAATGGCCTCCCTGTTCCATCCATGACGCATCAGAAATTGTCCATAACGATTGTAAAAATTTGCAAGGTAGATATCGTTTATGATCGGTGCGGTAATTAATATTTGTTCCGCCTTTTTAAAATAGATATAGGCCGAATCTGGTTTATGTTCAAATTCAAGGAAATATGCCTTCAGTCTGTTATACATTTCGGGATTCGTCTGATAGAGTTTCTTAAACTCGTCAGGATAGTCAAACTTGAAAAACTTGTAGAGTGTTTCTATATCATCCGACTCAAGAAGGTGCTTACGATAAAGACCAAATTCCCAAACTTTAAGACGGTCAATGCGGTTACGGATAGCGAAATCAAGGATTTTCTTTACCTTTTGCTCATTTAACACAATGTTCTTCTGTTGTATGTCAATCAGTTGAAGACCTACCTGTATCCACATCAGTGCAATTGAATCAATTGGTCTTGTGTTCAGAATTATATTTCCCTCCTTCTCTTTATACTCAATTGCATCATCAAACAGGTTATTATCATGATAGAACTTGGATAACTCACTATAGCATTTTCTCAGCATGCCAGGGTCTCCGATCATCTCAGCCATCTCTTTCATCTTATTCAGGTTCCTGAAGGCTTCGATCTTTTGATTCTTGTAACCATGGCTTTTCCCGACGTATAAATAGCTTTCTGCCACAAGGGTGTCATTTTTCAATGTATGCGCGATGGCAAGGGCCTCGTTGCTGGCCAACATGGCATTGTTGAAATTAAATTTAGCCAGGTAAACCTGAGCCAGGTTTTTACAGGTATGCCAGCGCATTTGCAAGTTACCGGTAATCCTGGCTAATTGAAATGCTTTATTGCTATAACTCACCGCCTTTCTATAAACGATATCACTCTCCGGGTCAGTAGATTCCAGAAAATTATTGTACGCCTGCATGAGCAGGCCGGGACTGAGGCTCATTTCAGCAACCTTGATGGCTGCTTCCGATAAGCTGTCGGCAGTGATTTCATCTTCAAGGTAGTCGTGATATAAAAATGCCAGCCTCGACAGGCAAACAACCCTGGTACTGTCATCCCTGACATTCCTGTACCGCATCCACTCCCGGGTGATGCTGTCGGGAAGGAGGGACTGTGTAGATCCGTTCATGGGGAGGAAAGTGATAAGGCAAAGATATAGCGAAACCAGGGCCGGGAAGGCATAAGCTGGCTTTTCACTGATTTGTCGCTGTCGCCGGATCATCTGTGGAAAATTCACTGCTGCAAACTTTTTCTTAAAATGCAAATAAACATAAAAATAACTATATTTACGCCAAAATAATTTGTGTGCTGAGCGGTTGAGTTGGTCAGATAAGGTTGCAAAATCACCTATAAATCAGGAAACTCAATAAGCCGAAGCATTTTTGTTTAACCCCGTAAATCAACCAACATGAACAACAAATTCACCATTGTAGCGCTCTCATTTGCAGCAGGCGCAATCATCGGAGCTGCTATTTTCTGGATGTGCTGCGGCCAATGCTGTAAAACAGCCTGTATTGCCCCGCCAGCCGGTAATGATTTGGATTCAACAGGCATTCTCCGGATCACAAATAAAGAGGCAGAATTATATAAGACCACCTATATGCAGAAACCAATTACCGTGGCTGATTTCAGGGCCTTTACAATCTCCCTGCAGCAATTCAATGCGATGAAGATCATTGCCGACGGTGATCGTACCATTCACGGGTTCAGGGTCTATATGGGGCTGGATAACGGAAAACCTGTGCGGGTTGTGTTTGGCACAGGAAGCGGGGACAAGCTCCCGAGGATCTTTGTCTCCTCCGCCGACAACTGCGGGCCCTGCCCTGAGATTTGCGATGACCAGGTTGATGTCCCGAAAGAATAGCCTTTCCTGTTTATTTTGTCACCCCGGCAACCCGGCATGTTCAACAAACATGACTGGGATCCGGGCAGGATTAAACATCAGCCGCTCGTTCCAATCGGAAAAACTGTAGCCGGAGGCATCTGTTGCAGGCATGGTCATGGTCATGATCATATCCTGTGCGGTTGCCTCCGCATAGCCGAGCACCTGGCCTGAAAAATCGGTGGCCAGACCTGCTGTACTTACCATGAAAGAGATTTTCCTTTCTGTCAGAACACCGGTGATCTGCCCGATGATTTTTTTTATATGCTTATCCAGTTCTTCATTTAATTCCAGCGATTGAAACAGATGGATTTCCGAATTGAACAACCTGGTCATTACCAGCACCCATTCAATTAACCCGGAAGGGTCAGCATCACTGTTTACGGGCAGCATAATACGCTGATACCCTTTTGAAAAGGGGATGTTCTGGACTACGATGACGGTACATGCGGCATCCAGCACCACCCGCAGTGCATGACTCCCGAACAGGTGCTGAAGGCCCTGTTTCCCGTGGGTTCCCATCACCATCAGGTGCGGTCTGACCTCTGTAATTGTTTTACTGATGCCCTTAAACAATGCCCCCTCCCGGATGAGCGGGTCGAGAACCACCTGGTATTCCAGACCGTACTTTTCCTTGTATCCCTGCAATTCCTGCTGTGCTTTTTCTAAACGGCCATCCTCCTTATTTAATATGGTATCCGTTTTTTTTTCAAACACATGCAGCAAACACATCCCGCAGCAAAGGCGTCTGGCCAGTTCAAGGCCATGGAGCATGGCGTTTTCTGTCACCTCTGAAAAATCAACAGGAACAAGGATCACCTGATTGAAACCGTTTTTTTTCTTCACCTGGTTTACGTTAAACTGAACATGACCGGCATCACAGTTTTGCGGACTTAATTCCGGATTATGCATCAACCCCGCCGCCGTCGCAAAGGACCGGTATCCGGTACTCATTCAGCAGCATGGCCTCTTTATAGGCTTTCGCCATGTAATAGTGCTCTTCCGACGCCACGGAGATCATCCAGATCGCTTCGGCGCCGATTGTTTGCGCATACCTGAGTGTTTGCCGCGCATATCCAAGCGAGGAATCGTTCTGCTCCTCCTTTATCCTGACCATCCGGATACCCCTTTTTTCAAATTCCACTGTTACTTCTTCAATGTTGGTCAGCATCTGCGGAGTCCATTCAAAACCCGGTTTATGGATGGAGTAGAGGTGCACTTCAACATCAAACAATCCAGCAATAAGCAGGATCACTCCGACAGCCTCCCTGAAATGGTGATGACTGCTTACGGGAACCACAATTTTATCAAAGGTGACTGCCAATGGCGAGTCTTCCTGCACAACAAGTACCGGCACCGGCACCCTTGCCACCAGCTTTAATATATCGGCTCCAAACAGTTTCTGCCTGATCCCGCTGGCGCCATGCGTTCCGATCACCATGAGGTCATAATCTTTCTCGCATACGGTTTGTACGATCATGTCAACAACATTGCCTTCCAGTATCAAAGCCTCACACATCACCCCGCCTTCGAGGCTGATGCGTTCTGCTTCTCTCTTCAGCCTCTTTTTCACTTCAGCTGCCGAAGGGGATTTTCCATCAGATACATGAAACAAAGTCACACAGGACCCGGCTCTCTTCGCGATGACAAGGGCCTGGCGAATGGCCTGGTTTGCTGCACCTGTAAAATCTGTCGGAACGATTATCTTGTTTTTCATAATATCTCATTTAATTACCTCAACCCCCGTCCCCTTCTCCTTCAGGAGAAGGGGTGCAGGGGATGAGGTGTAAGCGTTAATTAGCGTTGTTCAAAAATAACGAAATTAACGCAATCCCGCTACCTGTCGTGATAATTTTATAGCCAGCGTAAAAATACGCATGCAGGTTACGTCGAAAAACTCATTAAAATCAGGCATTTCGGCGCTTGAAACCACCCCCCGGCAGGTTGTAATTTTACATCATCAAACAAACACAACTAACCCTCAAAAAAACAAAACCATGAAAACAACAAAAATTTTCTCAGTTCTCAGTCTTGCACTGATTTTTATCACAGCAACATCAGCTTTTTCTGCCGGCCCTGACAAGAAAAATGACCAGGTTGCCGTTAATACCATGATCAGGTACCAGGTAAACATTAAGCTGGACACTGAAAAACCACTCTGCAACCTCTGGCTGGTTAAGATTCTCGATCAGAACGGAAGAATGGTGGCTCCTGCCAAGGCTTACAGCCCCAGCGTTACCGTTTATAACTTCTTTGAGCGTGGTCCGGCCGAAGGTACAAGAGTTGCCGTGCTCGTTAAATACCAGTATGGCGACCACTATGTTTGCCAGACCGAACTTTTTACCGCCCCGGCAATCTTATCCGGCAAATTTTTAAACGGGGAGACCTATCGGTTCGATCTCTACCCATCCACACAGCCATCAAAAGAGTAGGTGAAGCGGCCTGGAAAGGTCAGCGCATGAGGCAAAACCGCTCCGGATCTCCGGGGCGGTTTTTTTTTACATGATAACCAGCTTGTTCCGCAAGGCGAAAATAACCAGGTTGATCACATTGGCCGAGTTGGTTTTCTGGAGCAGTTTGTTGCGGTAGCCTTCAACCGTTCTGACACTCAGAAATAGCTTGTCGGCAATTTCGTTGTTTGAAAAACCCTTGCAAAGCAACCGCAGCACCTCCATCTCCTTTTCGGTGAATGTGATCTTTTCAACCGCATCAATCTGCCGGACTTTTTTAACCAGCAGCCCCATGATCTCCTCCGAATAGTATTGCTGCCCCTCCGAAACCCGGTTGATCGCCTTTTCGAAATCAACGATGCCGGAGGTTTTCAGGATAAAACCGCACACCCCCTTTTCGACCATGGCATAAACGTACTCCTCTTCACCAAACATGCTGATCACAAGGATTTTCAGCGAAGGATCCGATTTCAGCGCTTTTTCGGTGGCTTCGATTCCGTCCATGACAGGCATCTGGATATCCATCAGCACGATGTCGGGCTTCACCTTTTTAAGCTTTTCAAGAAATACGGCGCCGTTTTCGGCTTCACCAACCAGTTCCACATCTTCCATCTCGGCAATGACCCTCTTCAGTCCTTCCCTGAACAGGGCATGGTCTTCAACGATAAAAACCCTCTTTTTTGTTTTCATTTGCTCAACCTTAGATCATTAAAAAACAGTAATCCGCTTACATGCTACAATTCCGTGATGAAGTCTGCTCTGCGGTTCTTTGCGTTTCCTTCGTGGTTCTCTGCGTAAAAAAAAATAACCGCAGAGGACCGCTGAGAATTTACACGGAGAACCGCTGAGGGATTTGTTTTGATTATGAACAACTCCTTCTAACAGGCAAAATGTCATGCATTTCAACACACTAAATCAGGCGAAAGATACACTTATTAACGATTTTATGCAACATTCAGCCTGAATTTCCCCCCGGTTTACGTAAAAACACGCACCTATAAGCGTAAAACCCGCTGTAAAGTCAGGCAATTCAGCGCTTGATTCACCCCGGCTTTCCGATGTAATTTTACATCAACAAACAAACACAACTAACCCTAAAAAAACAAAGCCATGAAAACAACAAAATTTTTCTCCGTTCTCAGTCTTGCCCTGATCTTTAGCGCAGTAACGTCAGTTTCAGCCGGCACAATCGGCACAAAGGCTGACCAGATTGCCGTATTACCAACTGTAAATCACCACGTAAATGTGATCGTATCCGACGACCGGGCGACCTGCAATACTTACCAGGTCGAAATTCTGGATGGCCGCGGGCGGCTGGTAGCCCCTCCGCAAACATACAGGCCGGGTGTTTCCAAATATGATTTCTACGAACGCGGACCCGTCACCGGAGTGAGGATTGCCGTGCTGGTTCTTGCACCGTCGCACAGCCATTTTATCTGCGACAGGGAGTTGTTCACCGCTCCGGTTATTTTGTCGGGCAAATTTTTACCCGGCCAGACCTACCGGTATGACCTGTTTCCACAGACACAGGCACCCAAAGAATAGGTACTGACATTTTTCCCGCTCAGCAAAAGAAAGCCGGGCATTCGAAAAAGGAGACTTCTAACCAGGTCTCCTTTTTTGTTTTATTAAATATCCTTCCTGATCTTCACCTCGGTTTTTCCTTTCCTCCTGACAAACTGGATCTTTGCATCGATGAGGTTCACCCGCTGAATGATGTTGCCAACGCCCATCCCAGTGGGGTTTTTACTGATTCCGGTCACATCATATCCCTTGCCGTTATCTGTGTAGTTCATGGTCAGCGCGCCTTTTGAATAATTGAGTTTGACGATGGCATTGGTTGCCCCGGCGTGTTTCACGGTGTTGTTGATCAGCTCGCAGATAATGCGGTAGAGATGCAGCTCTGTCTGTTTCTGGAACCGGCGGCCTTTGAGGTTGGAGGTGAAAATGATGGAGAAAACATCCTCATGCTGCATCGTGTTGATGAAGGCATTGATTGCCGCTTCCAGTCCGAAATTGTCGATGAGCCGCGGCATCAGGTTGTTGGCAACGACCCTCATCCTGGCAATGGCCTCGGCCAGCTGGCGCGTGCAGATGCTGAGCGTTTCGGCAAACTTCTCCGGAGATTTTGCATGCTCAAGCAATCCCAGGTGCAGTTTAATGCTGGATAAGGTCGGCCCCAGGTCGTCATGAAGATCGGCGGCAAATTGCCGGCGGTCCTTCTCTTCCGTTTCGATCACGCGGCTGAGCACATATTTTTCCAGGTGTTTTCGTTCGGTGATGTCGATCAGGATGGTCATCACGGCATCCTGACCCTGGTATTTTAATTTGCTGTTGCGCAGGAGGAAGTTCTTGATAACGACCTTCCGGTTCTCGGTGCGGATCTCAAACTCCTCCTCTTCCACGAATGCATCACCCGTCAGGTTTTTGAAGATGGCATTGTTTTTTACATCCGTCGGGTCGGATAAAAGTTCCGCAACATTTTTACCGATGATCTCATCTTTGTTATAGCCGGTGATTCCCATGATCAGGTCATTGGCAAATACCACATTCCCGTTGATGTGGATCAGGATCGGGTTCGGAAGCTGGTTGACAAGGGTCCGGTACAAAGCCTCGCTTTCGCGCAGCGACTCCTCAGTCCGCTTGTGCTCAGCAAGGTCCTTCAGGGTAAAAACCTCCAGCGCGCTGTTATCAATTTGAGCCGGGATCACCGACACAAGGTAAGGATCGACCTGTCCATTGTTACTCTCAAAATGAACTTCGCAGTTGTTGGCGCTGCCGGGTTTCCCCTTGAACACCCGGCTGACTTCCGGCGGGAATACGCCATCGATGTGCAGCCCCGGCAGTTCATCAACAGAAAGCCTGACCAGGTCGCAGAATGCCTGGTTTGCCAGGACAAAACATCTCTTTTTATCTAAAACGAAGATGGGGTTCGGGATTGAATTAAAAACCCCCGGCAGAAATCCGGTTTTAGGGATCGTGTACATTGGCTGATGTTTACAATGCTGATTTACGTCAGAAAGATACATAATAAAAATTAATTGATCACAATCAATACTTTTTGACCCCATTGCCCTGCCCCCGGCATTCTGACCTCTCCCCCCGGCCCCCTCTCCTGAAAGAGAGGGGGAGCGGCCTTTTCCCTGGGTGAAGCCCAATCTCCCGAAGGGAGAAAGTCCCCCCTCTCCGTCGCGGAGAGGGGGTTAGGGGGTGAGGCCAAACGGAGCTCCCCTCCCTTCTTGGGGTGGGGCCGGGGGTGGGGTATTGCAGGCAATACTACGCACTCCCCCTGCGCAAATATGCGCCGTAAAAACCGTTCATTTTACCCAGTAAATCAGGTATTCCGGCGCTTGAAATGCCCCTGCCTGCGATGGTATCTTTACATCATCAAACACAATTACAAACCCTAAAAAAACCAAAAGCCATGAAAACAACAAAATTAATCTTCGCACTCAGTCTTGCACTGATCTTCGCAATGGGCAGCACAAACATGTATGCCATGAAAAGTTCCAAAAGAGACCTTCCGATCGAAAAGGCACGCATGATTGCCTACGTTGTGCGGATTGAAAACATGAACTTTATTGACAAAACCGGCAACCATCTCCTGGTCATGATGACCGATGAAAATGGCCGCCAGGTTGCTCCTGCCCAAACTTTCAACGCCGGAAAGTCCGATTACACCTTCCTGGAAGGCGGAACGATCCGCGGAACCCGGGTTGCGAGGGTCGTAAGACTTCCAATCACACCGCATTCACCGGAATTTCCTCCAACTTCCAAAACCGGGATTTTCTTCGGAGGGGCAAGCTACCTCTTCATCATAAAGCCCATCCCTGTGTCGGGCGATACCGGAACAAACAAAAACTGACACCCGTAACCATTAATGCAATAGCGGAAACAGCCGCCCCAAATCCGGGGGCGGCTGTTTTTTTATTGTCCCGAAACCACTTTAACATGCTGAATGCCATCGATGGTCTCCACGGCTACCACATACACACCGCAGCTGATTTCACCCGTAAAATCCGATCGCTTCAGATCAAAAACGTGCCTGCCGGGGGTTACCTTCTCAAAAGCGGCTGTGTAAACACCTTTTCCTGTAATGTCGGTTACGGTAAGGGTTAAACCCGACGCCCGGGGAAGGTTAACCACCACATTCAGCAGATCGCCGAACGGGTTCGGATAGACAAACACCTTTGAATCAAGGGGGTTTTCCCTGCCGGGAACGGCAATCAGGGTGGAGTCGTATCCGCCGGAGAGGCATACAACCCCGCCGTTGCGGCCACCTACCACCAGCTCCATGGTATAATCGCCCACAATATCGGGGATGGATGAGATTGCATCGACCGGCGTGCTGCCGGTAAGCGACTTCAATATTCCACCGGTGCTTCCTTCCATGAAATAGGTGCGGTTATCAACGTAGAGCGTGCCGATGGCAGCATCATTGGAGTCATCCCAGGTGATGTCGCCCATGTTGGTCACATTCCACGACTTGTCGGCCAGTGGCTTCTGCCAGAGGATGGAGGCGTCATTGCCGTTGACCATCACCCCTTTTGCACCGCTGTGCCCGACCAGGAAGTCGGGATGCCCGTCTTTGTTCACATCGCCCATATCCTGAAACCGCAGGATGATGGCGTTCGACTCGACCAGGGTGGTCTTTTCCCTGTTGCCGGTTACGACATTGTGGAAATAGAGGGTCCCTGAGAAGTCCCCCGAGGCGACATCCTTGATGCCGTCGCCGGTAAAATCATCGATCTGCAGCAAAGCCCATACGGAGGATCCTCCCGGGATGTTGGTCCATAAAATGACGCCCGACGCCCCGTTGATCCCGTAAACCCTTGACTGTGCCTGGCTGGAATTTGTGGCGCCCGCCACCACATCAGGTTTCCCGTCGCCGGTGAAATCTTCGACCCCGATCACCGAGAAGACCGCGCCGCCGGTCGGGCAGATCCAGATGGGGATGCCGGTGAGCCCGTTCAGGCAGAAGACGCGCCGCGGACCGGTTCCATTGCCATCGTCGCCGGCACAGGCCAGCACATCCTTAACACCGTCGTTGTTGTAATCGAACGAAGCATCCACCTGGTAAACCCAGCCCCCGTTTCCAAACGCGTGGGTGTCGTAACGCCACAGCGGAAGCCCTGTTTTACCCGACAACACACGAACGGAGCAGTCGCCGCCCGTGGTGCCGATGATCACATCTTCAAACCCATCCCCATCGGTATCGCTGGTGGTGGCCATGGCATTCTGCTGGTAAACATTACCCGAATAGATGCTGGTGGCCCACAGCAGATCAGCCTCCCCGGAGGAGTTGCCGTTGAAGCAACGGATATAGTTATCCTCGGAAGCGATGACCACATCTTTTATCCCGTCGCCGGTGATGTCCTGAATCGGCCGGATCGCCTTGGGACTGTTGTCGAACCCTCCGTTGAGGAGGTAATTCCACATCACCGTTCCCAGCGGATAAACGGTATCAACTCCCGCTCCCTGAAGGTGGATGATGAATGGATTCTGCGTAAGGTCGTTTGACGCCATACTCAGGGTGGAGGCATAAGCGATGCCTTCTGTGGGATGAAACCAGAGCCCGATCTTGATTGTTTGCAGCGGAAGGACCGAAAGCGGAAGCACCACCGACTGGTCAACGGTAAAATGGGGATCGCCGGTTGCAAGCGATGTGATCGTAAGCGGCTGGTTCCCGTTGTTGTTCACCTCCAGGTACCAGCGTGAATATGCGCCCTTTCGCCGGTCGCCCCAGTTGTGCGACGTATCGGTGATATTGACATGCGGACCTGCGATCACCGCATTTCCTGAAAAAGAAACCGTTACCGAAGGATGAATGGGATCGCTCGAGTTGATATAGGCCTCCGCATTCAGTGCCCCGGGAACAAGCGGCTGGTAGGTGAAGGGGATGTTCACCGATCCTCCCGGCGTGATGGTTGCCGGAACGGTGAAGTTCGTACTGATGGGCTGACCGGGTGTTAAGCCGACACTGTTGATCACGAGATTGGCAGTCCCGGTATTCTGAACCTGGCAATTCCAGACAGGCGAACTTCCAACCGTCACCGTTCCATAATTATGGGATACCACCGGTACGGTGATCACCGGGGTTCCGGAGCCCTGCAGGTCGATTTTATAGAGGGTGCTGCCCGATCCGAGTGAGCCGGCACAGTACCAGAGGTAGGTTCCGTCGTAGACGATGCCGGCCGGATTCTGAATCTGGGAGGCATGGCTCTCAATCAAGGTTCCCGTATTGGATACTTTGTACAGCATGTTGCCATAATAATCTGCGATCCAGAGGTCGCTTCCCTGAAGGCAGATGTCCCAAGGCTGGGTATTCGGCGGTACAAACTGGGAAAGAACCGATCCGGTCGGGCTGATGTGATACACGATTCCCGGGTCGGGATAGTAGGTGCACACCCAATAGCTGCCATTGTCGTAAGCAATGCCCGACATGTAATGATTTGGCAGGGTGATCGTTGAAACCTGGCTGCCGGCCATGGTGAATTTCAGGGCCACCGCCGGCTGTGATGAATTGGATGGCTGGCTGATTGTCACGAGGTCAGTTCCGGTGTAAGTAAGACCGAAAGCATCATCGAAAGGGCCAACACACTGCAGGGTATTGGTTCCGTCAGCAGGGTTGAACCGGTGAATATTTCCCCCATTGACACCATAAATGCCAAAATAGAGGTAGGTACCGTCCCAGGCCAGCCCCGACGCTTTCCCGGGGATGGTATAGGAGGCAACCACCGACCAGGAGGCAGGAGATGAAGGAAGATCTGAAAGTTGTGCTTTGGCTGCCGATGACAGACATAGAAAAACCGTGAACAATACCATGATTCGTTGCACGGCTGATACTGTTTTTTTCATGTTTCCGGAATTTAAGTGCATCAAATTGAATGCAAGATAGGAAAAAAGTGACACCTGACGTCCGGCATGTGACACAAGGGTCGTGATCCCTTTTTACGTATCTTTGCATGTTTTTTGATGAGGATGGCTTTATGAATGATTTGCATGGCGGCGCCACAAAATGTTTGCTGGTACAGACAAAATTTTCGGCATATAGTTTCTGGAATTACCAGGAGGTTTGCGAAATGGTTGGGAAAAAATACCCTGCCGCTCCCCTTGGGCTGCTTACGGTAGCAGCCCTGTTGCCCCAGCACTGGCAATTCCGGCTGATTGATGAAAATGTTGAGCCGTTGCTGGATGAACACATGCAATGGGCCGACCTGGTTTGCATCGGCGGGATGCTCCCGCAGCAGGACAGCATGCTTGCCCTCATCACCCGGGCCCACAAACTCGGCGCCGTGGTTGTTGTTGGCGGTCCGGATCCCACTTCACAGCCCGACCTTTACCTTGAAGCCGACTTCCTTGTGCTTGGTGAAGGGGAAATCACCATTCCCATGTTCCTGGATGACCTGAAAAAAGGCGCCAAAGGCGGAAAATATGTCTCTCCCGACCGGGCCGACATGCTACAAGCCGTGGTTCCCCGTTACGACCTCATCCGGTTTGCGGATTACATCATGATCGGGCTGCAGTTTATCCGCGGATGCCCCTTCAACTGCGAATTCTGCGATGTGATCGAATTGTACGGACGCATTCCGCGGTTCAAGACGAATGAGCAGGTCATCAAAGAGCTGCAATCACTTTACGACCTGGGATACCGCGGCCATATCGACATGGTTGACGATAACTTTATCGGGAACAAGAAAAAAGTCAAGGATCTGCTGCGTGAAATCATCGCATGGACCAAAGAGCGAAAATACCCGTTCTACTTTACCACCGAGGCCTCCGTAAACCTTGCAGATGACGAAGAACTGCTCCAGCTCATGAAAGATGCTGATTTCCGTTATGTCTTCCTCGGCATCGAAACACCCGACAGCGAAACACTGGCGCTCAACAACAAAAACCAGAATGTCAACAAGTCGATCGAAGATGCGGTGAGGAAGATCATGGAATACGGCATGGTCAGCAATGGCGGGTATATCCTTGGATTTGACAGCGACCGACCGCAGATTGCCGACCAGATGATCAACTCCATCCAGGATACAGGCATCTGCATGGCCATGATCGGGTTGCTCTATGCCCTGCCGAATACCCAGCTCACCCGCAGGCTCATCACAGAAAAACGACTGTTTCAGTCTCATTCGAAATCTGTCTCCTCGGGAGATATCGACCAGATGACCAGCGGGCTGAACTTTCTGACCCTGACCCCGCGGGTTGTGATCCTTAACAACTACATCCGGATCATCGAAGCAATTTTCAAACCCTCAAATTACTACAAGCGTGTGATCTACACCGGTCTGCACGTTAAAACCGATTATAAACACAAACCGGATTTCAAAACCTGGCTTGTTTACATGCGCTCCTTTCTCAGGGTGTGCAGGAAAGCCGGCTTTTCAAAGGCCACCGGTTTATATTACTGGAAAATGTTCTTCACCATCATCTTCAGGAATCCCAAAGGCATTGAACCCGCTGTGAACCTTGCAGCCATGTTCATCCATTTTCAGAAACAGAAGGAGTATATCGTCTCCGTTACCCGCCAAATGATCATCAGCATTGAGAAAACGGGTGAAGATGCGTTTAACGCCAAAATGATGGGGGAAAACCGCGACGCATAACGCGTGAAAACGGGTACATACAAAAATTACATAAAAATTTATGGCAGAAATGGTTACTGAGCCCATTGAGAAATACGGGCTCAACAAAGAGATGCGGCCCAAGATTCTTTTTTCGAAGATCGGGATCGTCGGATGTGGCAGTGTCGGACAGGAGTTGGCGATCACAGCCTCAAAACACGGAATAGAGGTGATCTTTCTTGAACTTGACGACGCCCTGGTCCGTCATTCATTCGAAGAGATCAACAAGGGACTGGAACACGAGATAAACCACTGGGGACTAACCCCCGGCGAAAAATCGGCCATCCTTTCCAGGATAAAGGGAACGACATTCTACCGCGATTTTCACGACTGTGAACTCGTTATTGAAACCATCAAGGCAAAACAGGGGCAGCCAAGTTTTGAAATGCGGAAGGAGGTTTTTCTGAACATCGAACGAGAGGTCAGCGATGAGTGTATCATTGCCACCAACTCCTCCACGTTCGTCATCACGGAGTTGTCGTCAGAACTCAAACACAAGGAGCGGTGCGTCAGCCTGCATATCTCCACCACCGCGCCGGGCGCAAGCGTGGTTGAGCTGGCCCGCGGGCTGCACACCACCGATGAGGCCTATACGAAGGTGATCAAATTTGTGAAGTTGCTTGACAAGATCTCGATCCCCGTGATTGAGTCTCCCGGGCTGGTCAGTGTGCGGCTCTTTGTGGTGCTGCTGAACGAGGCCTGCGAAACGCTGATGGAGGGGGTAAGTTCCATGGAAAATATCGACCTCACCATGCGGGCCTGTTTCAACATGCCGCTGGGACCTTTTGAGTTTGCCGACAAGGTCGGGCTCGACAAGGTCGTCCGCTGGATGGAGAACATCTACAGCGAATTCGGCTCCTCGAGGTACATCGCATCGCCGATGATCAAGAAACTTGTCAGGGCCAACCGGCTCGGACGTGAAAGCGGCATCGGGTTTTATGAGTATGATGCCGAAGGAAATAAAATCATAGAAGATATTTTGTAAAATCATGAATATACTCGTTTTAAACTGCGGAAGCTCTTCCATCAAATACCAGCTCTTCAACATCGAACATAACCGGCTCTATGCCAAAGGTGTTGTCGAAAAAGTCGGATTAAAAGGCTCATTTCTGAAACATGAGAAAGAGAACGGCGACCAGGTGAAGCTGGTCGGCGAAGTCATCGACCACCAAACCGGCATTGAATATGTGCTGGGTGTGCTGATCAGCCCGGAACACGGGTGCATCAGTTCCATTTCGGAGATCAATGCCGTGGGGCACCGCATGGTGCACGGAGGAGAGCGTTTCCAGGAGAGCAGCCTCATCACCAAAGAGACCATCAAAGACTTCAAGGCCTGCATCCCCCTGGCCCCGCTTCACAATCCCGCCAACTTAAAGGGAGTGGCAGCCATGCAGCACCTGTTGCCGGCGGCACCCCAGGTGGCGGTTTTCGACACCGCGTTTCACCAGACCATGCCACCGAGGGCTTACATGTATGCCATCCCCTACTCGCTCTATAAAAAATACGGGATCCGCCGTTACGGCTTTCACGGTACCAGCCACTACTATGTGGCACGCAGGGCCTGCGAAATCCTGGGTGTACCCATGGATTCCATGAAGATCATCACCTGCCACCTCGGTAACGGCACCTCCATGGCCGCCATTAAAAACGGCAAGTCGATCGACACCTCCATGGGGTTAACCCCCGTGGAAGGGCTCATCATGGGAACCCGTTCCGGCGACATGGACCTTGGCGTGCTCACCTTTGTGATGGAAAAAGAGGAGCTGAACATCACCGTGGCCAACACCCTGGTGAACAAGCACAGCGGGATGCTGGGAATCACCGGCGTCTCTTCCGACATGCGGGAGATCGAAAAAGAGGCGGAAGCCGGCAATAAAAGGGCCATCCTGGGTCTTGACATGTTCCGCTACCGGATCAGGAAATACATCGGGGCTTATGCCGCGGCACTCGGCGGGCTCGATCTGCTCATCTTCACCGGGGGAATCGGCGAGAACGACCCGGTTACAAGAGAATTATGCAGTTCGGAACTGGAATATATGGGAATCGAGTTTGACCCGGCGAAAAATGCCGGTGTCCGCAGCAAGGAGATGCTCCTCAGCAAACCCTCTTCCAGGGTGAAGGTGATGACAATTCCCACCAACGAAGAACTTGTTATTGCAGAACATACTTATAAGATTGTCTCCGCGCTGGAAATGTCGTAACTTTGACACTCATTTCCGGTGCTGCCATGTATGCTCATCATCATCTGAATAAAATATTCACTGCCTTTATCCTGCTCTTCGCCGTTGTTGCTGTAAATGCGCAGGGCACCTGGGAGCGGGTGAATGTTCCCATCACCCAGGACTTAAACTCAGTTTGTTTTGTCGACAGCCTCTATGGCTGGATTGCAGGAGATTCCGGCATCATTTTTCATACCGTTAACGGCGGTTCAGCGTGGACGCGGCAGGAGACAAATGCAACGTATGATGTGGAGGAGGTGTTTTTTCTGAACCGCAACCTTGGATGGGCATCCACCTTCAACTTCACGACGGTCCCCTACGGCACGATCCTGCTGAAGACCACCAATGGCGGCGCGACCTGGGTTAGCCAGCCCTATCCTTCCGAGGACATCTTCATTACCTGCATCCTCTTCAGGGATTCGCTCAACGGGTGGATGGGCGGACAGCCCCATGCCCTGGTCCGCACGACCGACGGGGGCAATAACTGGACACAGGCTGCGATCGACACCAGCACCCTTGCTTTTTTCCCTGTGCTCAGCATCCAGTTTTACAACGACCAGTATGGATATGCCAGCGGCGGACGATTCGACATCGCGGGGGTGACCTGGCGTACCTCGAATGGCGGCGACATGTGGTATGCCATCGATCCCACCCAGGCCCCGGCGGATGAGGTGCACTCGCTCCATATTTTCGACTCCCTGAATGTGATGGGTTCCGGCGGCGATCCCGATTTCGGCTATGGGGTGGGCATGATCCGCACCTCTGATGGCGGCCTCAACTGGAGTTACGAGGAGACCACCATCCAGGGCAATGCATACGATCTTGATTTCAGAAACGATACCGAAGCGTGGGCGCCGCTGGGCCCGGGCCGGAAGTTTATCTACAGCCTGGATGCCGGAACTACCTGGGCCCCTGTTCCTACGCCCGATCTTACCGCTGTTTATGATGTGACTTTCCCCGATTCCATCCATGGATTTGCGGTTGGACGAGTGGGTGCTTTCCTGAAATATCACCCACCGGTGATCCCCGGAATGGAAACTATTTCACCCCGGAACAGTGGATATCGCCTCTTCCAGAACTCCCCCAACCCGGTAGCGGGATCAACGGTGATCAGGTTTACCGTTCCTGCACAGGATTTCGCTGCCGGCCGGGCTGCATTTCCGCTTCAGCTGAAGGTGCTTGATATTTACGGGAAGGAGGTTGCCTGCCTCGTCAATGAACCAATGCCTGCCGGTGATCATGAAGTGAGATTCGATGCAACGGGACTGCAGGGAGGGATTTACATTTATCAGCTTCAGGTTGTTTCACCAACCCAGACCTTCGTGGTTGCCGGGCCGGAAAAGTTGATCATTCTGCCGGGAAGATAATATTTCGCCCTTTCAGGGCTCCGGGTAGAATGGCCGTATGGTTTCCGTGGGCTGCACCCACGGTTATTAAGATTACGCGCTTTCAGCGCTCCCGGGATTTCGCTCCTCCGGACCGGGTGGTGACAGGCCTTCACGAAATTTACTTATTCAACATCCGTGGAAGATTTTCCTTACAAATTGATTTTGTTTGATCACAATTTTACCAGGAAAATATTGGTGAGCAAGCAGCCACGAAGTGGCGTAATATTAGTAACCGTGGGTGAAGCCCACGGTTGTTGCGGATCATAACAATCGTAAATCGTCCAATCGTAAATTCAAAACGCATACCCCAAATTCACCGAAACAAAATAATCCCTCGGCGCCCCGGCCTCATAAAACCGCTTGCTGGCAGAGTTGGTGTTGGTAAACCCCACATAGATCTCATCAAAAATATTATTGACTCCGCCTGAAACCATGATGTTGAATTTTCCAAACGTCAGGTCGATGCCCAGGAGTCCGTTCAGGAGGTTATAGTCGTTGGTTTTATCCGTATTTTCATCATCTACCCAAAGGCCGCTGATGCCCTGGCAGCTTGCTTTGGCAAAGATATTGACGTGCCGGCCGATTGGTCGGGAATAAGCGAGGGATACATACACATTGTCTTCCGGAACACTGGGAACGATGTTCCCCGAAAAATCCTTGTCAGTTTCAATGAATGTTCCGGATGTATCAATGCTGATGACCCTGGCCTCATAGGTGAGATAACGGAAATTCGACCTGGTGATGGTTAGTCCAAAAGTCAGTCCCTCATAAATTTCGACCTGAGCACCCAGTTCGACCCCGGAGCGCTTTGTTTTGGCGGCATTACGGTAATAAACATTGCTCAAAACTTCGTAGGGGATGATCTCGTTGTCGATCCGGATATCGAAACTGGTTACTTCATAAATAATCCTCTTGAACCAGTGCTTGTCCCACCTGTAGTGGCTGCCTTTTATCCCGATCTCAAAATTCCGTGACTCCTGCGGATTGAGATCCTGGTTAAACAGGTATGCCGGGTCGGCACTGCCGAGTTCATTGGCTGCCGGAGCGTCGAAACTCCATCCGAAGGAGGTATACAAAGCAATCATCGGGGTGATTTTGTAATTGAGCGCCAGCTTGGGCGTGAAGGCATTGAACGGCCTCCTGTCGGTGCGGGAAGGCAGTGTTTGTTCCGCCTGGTTATAGACCACATTGTCGTATCTCGCCGTGAGCAAAACAAACATCTTCTCCTTCAGGATTTCGAAATTATCGGAGATGAAAAAACCCATGTTGCTGATATCTTCACTCTCAATCTGGATGATGTCGTCGCCTTTCTGGCCTTTGATATTCGCGTAATATTCGGTTCTGGCAGGCTGTGTAAACAGGTCGCCCCCAACAGAAAACTCGTTGTGCCTGGATCCAAATTTTAACTTATTTACATACCGGGCGCTCAGCCCGAGTCCATAGCGGTTGATGATACGGTAATCACCGGCCGTGCGTTCAAAAAACTTGATGGTTCCAAAGGCGGTGACCTCAATTTCATTGTTCAGGTTTCCCCCGAACGTCGCATCATACTTCACCCCCACGCGCCCTTTGGTGGTGATCCGCTTCTCGTCGCGGCTCACCGATTTCGGATCCGCCTGCCAGGGGTCCTGTTCAAACTCCAACTTGGTGAGCGACCCGGGAAGTTTGATGGCCCCATCCACAAAATAACCGAGGATGGAGAGTTTTGTATGCGCCGATGGCGTTGCCTCCAGAACCATGTTCAGGATATGCCAGTATTCGCTGTTGTGCTGCCGGTAGCCGTCGTAATTCACATAGCTGTAAGTCGTGAGAAGCCTGTAGTTGTCGGTTTTCACGGCAGCCTTAAACCCGTTCTTGTACAGCCCGAACGACCCGAACTGGTTGAACTGGACCACCGACGACCGCTCAAAGTCAAGGTCGTTGATGAAGTTTGCCACCCCGCCGGGGGCGTTGGTATAGAGTGAAGAGGCGTTGCCTTTCACGATCTCTATCCGGCCGATGGAGTTAAAGTCGAGCGCCTCCAGCCGGGTCTGGCCATCCGGTTCCGATTCGGGAATGTCGTCGAGCAGGATCCGGATTCCCCGCACCCCCGATGTTGAACGGCTGCCAAATCCGCGGATGGAGAACCGCACATCGTGGTCGCCGTAACGTGACTGCAGAAACAGCCCGGGAACCGCCGAAAGCATGTCGTTGGAGCCTATCTTCCGGTCGTACTTGTAGTTTGAATAGTTCAGCCTGACGACAGAATAGGGAATGTCGATAATCCGTTTCGATACCCGTGTGGCCGTGATAACCACCTCATCCAGTTCACGGTACACCGTGTCAGACAAAGATTTTGCGGGGTCGGCAGGGGCGATTTTCTGCGCATGGAGCGTGGTGTTTCCTGCGAGGAAAAACCCCAGAAAAAAGATCGGCAAGGTAAATCTCAGGGTTCTTGCTTTCATGTTCTGTTAGTTTGATATCAGTAGGCTTTCCATGGTAAAGTTACGGATATTTGGCTTAACACTTAGCACTTTTTTCTGCCTGACGAAAGTATTTTTAGGGTTATAACCATAATAATTCGATATAGTATATTATTTTTGTGGTTGTAACCTTATAATTATCGGGATGATCACACGGGAACTTTATCTTAACCAGCTTTACGGGTTCATCGACAAACCATTTATCAAAGTCATTACAGGCATCAGGCGATGTGGTAAATCAGCCATTCTCACCTTGCTGAAAAATGAATTGCTGAGAAAAGGCGTTGAAGAAGATTGCATCGTGTTCATCAATTTTGAAAGCTTTGAATTTTCAGAAATTGACCGGGCCGACAGACTGTACGAATTTGTCAAGGCAAAAATTCATGGAAAGAACCGCTGCTATATCCTCCTCGATGAGATCCAGGAGGTAAAGTCGTGGGAAAAAGCAGTGAATGCGTTGCTGGTCGATTTTAATGCAGATATTTATATTACCGGATCCAATTCACACCTTTTATCCTCAGAACTGGCTACATTCCTGGCCGGACGATATGTCGGGATTCACATTCATACACTGTCGTTTAAAGAACACCTGACGTTTAAAAATGAGCTGACCAAAAATACGGTTTCAGATCTCTACAAGGAATTCGAATATTTTTTACGCCTCGGAGGATTTCCTGTTCTTCATACCGGAGAATACAGCTATGAGTCAGCGTATAAAGTTGTGTACGATATCTATTCCTCCACGATCCTGCGTGACACGGTGCAACGGTTTAACATCCGCGATGTAGAACTTCTCGAACGAGTCGTCAAATATGTGTTCGCTAATATTGGAAATACGTTTTCCGCCAAAAATATTGCAGATTATTTCAAAAGTCAGCATCGCAAAATCGATCTGAATACAGTGTATAATTACCTGCATGCGCTCGAAGGTGCATTTATTGTTTACAGGATCCCGCGGTATGATGTGAAAGGGAAAGAGATCCTTAAAACGTTGGAGAAATATTACCTGGCCGACCAATCCCTGCTTTATGCGGTGATGGGGTACCAGGACCGGCTTATATCAGGGGTTCTGGAAAACATTGTCATGCTGGAACTCAAGCGCAGGGGATACCGGGTGTTTGTCGGGAAAACGGCTGACAAAGGGATTGATTTTATCGGAGAACTCAGAGAGAAAAAAATATATGTCCAGGTTGCCTATAAAATGTCGGAACAAAGCACGGTTGACCGTGAGTTTGCGCCGTTACTCGACGTACGTGACCACCATCACAAATATGTACTTTCAATGGATGAGTTGTGGCAGGATAACATCCGGGGAATTCAACATATGCACATCGCCGACTTCCTGGTCATGAATGAATATTAAATGACGGAGCAATCCTTAACACTTAACACTTAACACTTAACACTTTTTTTCGTACAAATGAGTATATTTGCTACTCGAAGGGAACCCATATGGTGTGGGTGAAAGGGCGAAGCCATGAAAGTAGTGTTAAGTGTTAAGTGGTTAAGTGTTAAGAAAAGAAATTTCCGCCATGCTTCAGGGCCTCATCAACTCAAAAAAACCAAAATAACCACCTGCTATAATTCGCCCCCACTTAACACTTAAAACTTAACACTTAATTGAAAACTTAAAACATAAAACTTTTTTTCTCACCCTTGCATTTCCCAAATACAAATGAGTATATTTGCTACTCGAATGGAAGTCATATTTGTGACTGAAAGGGCGAAGCCATAAAATGAAATGAGTATTAAGAGATTAAGAGACTGTTTACAAATGCT
>CAIYJU010000188.1 GCA_903926565.1 uncultured Bacteroidales bacterium | reverse complement strand
CGTATTGGTTGAAATTTTAAACACACTGTGGAGCAGCATTTTCGCCCCAACAAAGGTGAGCAATGTGGCAAGGCCCATCTTCAGGTAGTGAAACCTGTTCATGATGTCCATCACGAGAAAAAACAGGGAACGAAGCCCCAGGATGGCAAAGATGTTGGAAAAAAAGACGATGTAGGGATCCTGGGTCACAGAAAAGACAGCAGGAACCGAGTCAACAGCAAAAAGAACATCGGTAAACTCGATGATCATCAGAACGATAAAAAGGGGGGTGATATAGAATTTTCCTTCCTTGCGCAGGAAGAAAGTCTCGGCATGATCATCGTGGCTGACGTTGAAAAACCGGGATAACAGCCTCACGACCGGATGTTTATCCGTATCGATCAATTCATCTTTTTTCGCGAAAAGAAAATCATACGCCATCTTGGCCCCGATGAACACCAGCATCACACCAAAAACATATAGAAACCAGGAAAACCGCTGTATCAATGCGCTGGCGGCAAAGATGAAAATAAACCGCATGATCACCGCTCCCAGGATGCCCCAGAATAACACACGTTTGAAGTGCTTTGGCTGTATGTTGAAGGAGATGAAGATCAGCACGATTACGAAAACATTGTCAACCGACAGGGAGTATTCAATGAGATAGCCGGTAATATACTCCAGCGACAGGTTCTTGTTGTACAATGCAATGGCCTCCATAACCCCCAGCCCGGTGATGTCTATGGGATGGTTGAACTTCGTGATCCGGGCCTGGATCTCTTCAATGGTATCGCTTCCATGAATCAGGTTCCCGTGAAACCGGATCAGAAAATAAAATCCAACAGATATCCCTACCCAGACCAGGGTCCAGGACAATGCTTCTTTAAAGGACAAAGCATGATTTTTCTTCTGGAAAAAGCCAAGATCGATCCCGAGCATGATGGCGATAAACAAAAGGAATGATGTAAAAAATATTATTTCGTTCGGGTTTGACATGATTATGGATGGCAGGTGATGTGTTACAGGATGCAAAATTACAAAATATTCTTACTTTTGTGCCAACTACTTTACATCTGACTTTACAGGCCATGAATGAAAACATCTCGCTGAATCCCAATGCACTCGTACACTATCTCGACAAGCCTTCCGATGACTTTACCAAAGCCGACCTGATCCGGTTTATCGAAGCCAAAGGCATTCAGATGCTGAATTTCCGTTATTCTGCCGCAGACAGTCGCCTGAAAACACTGAATTTCATCATCAAAGACCGCCATCACCTCGACAGCATACTCTCTGCCGGCGAAAGAGTGGACGGATCGAGCCTCTTCCCGAATTACGTGGAGGCAGGCTCCTCTGACCTCTACGTAATCCCCAGGTACCGGTCGGCATTTGTGAACCCTTTCTCCGAGATCCCGGCACTCGACATTCTTTGCTCCTATTATGACAAGGATGGCCAGCCTTTTGCCAATTCCCCGGAACACATCCTGCGGAGGTCTCACGAGGTTTTAAAGGAAAAGACAGGCTTCTCCTTCGAAGTGATGGGCGAGCTCGAATATTACATCATCAGCGAGCAGGACCGCCTGTTTGAGGCTGTTGACCAGCGCGGATACCATGAATCGTCCCCCTTCTGCAAATGGGAGAAACTGCGGCTCGAAGCGATGCATGCCATAGCCAAATGCGGCGGTTTCATCAAGTACGGCCATTCGGAGGTAGGTAATTTTACTGAATCCGGCATGTCGTATGAACAAAATGAGATCGAATTCACCCCGGTTCGCCTCGAAGATGCCGCCGACCAGCTGATGATCGCCAAATGGATCCTCCGCTCACTGGCTTATAAACACGGGGTCACCATCACCTTTGCGCCCAAGATCACCACGGGCAAGGCGGGAAGCGGGATGCATGTGCATACCCGGCTGATGAAAAACGGGAGCAGCGTGATGCTGGACAATGGTAAACTATCTGAAACGGCTAAAAAAGCGATTGCCGGCTACCTCGACCTTTCGCAATCACTGACCGCTTTTGGAAACATGATCCCTACCAGTTATTTCAGGCTTGTCCCGCACCAGGAAGCTCCCACCAACATCTGCTGGGGTGACCGGAACCGGTCGGTACTGGTCCGCGTTCCGCTCGGTTGGGGCAATAAACACAACATGATCACGGATGCAAACCCGCAGGAAAAGGATACCCAGAAAGGTTATGGAAGCCGCCAGACGGTAGAATTCCGTTGTCCTGACGGTTCGGCCGATATCTACCTGCTCTTTGCCGGCCTCACCGTGGCAGCCCGCCATGGCATTGAGATGCAGAATGCCCTTGAATTTGCTGAGAAGTCGTATGTGGATGTCAACATCTTCGAGGAGAAGCATAAAACACGCGTCAGTGAACTGCTGCAGCTTCCTTCCTCGTGCTGGCATTCTGCGGAAGCACTCGAAAAACAGCGTAAAATTTACGAAGCACACGATATTTTCCCGCCAAAGATCATCGACGGGCTCATAAAGTATTTAAAAAACTTCAAGGATCAGAACCTCAGGGAATCGGTTCAAAATGATGAGAAGGAGATGATGAAGCTGGTCAATGCCTACCTTCACTGCGGATAGCGGAAGTTGAATCAAGTTCCAGGAGAAAATCCTCCTTCTTCTGCGATTTCCTGCACCCTTTCACCAGGATCCGGGCACTGTCGGACTCTCCGTCAAGGTAATATATTGCGGCCAGGTTGAAACGGGCATCGTCGAAGAACGGATCGATGGCAAGGGTTTTCTGTAATTCCGCTTTGGCCTCATTTGTCCTGCCCAGGTTGTATTGTGCCGTGGCATGATCATTCAGCACACGAACTTCGTAAGGGGTTATCTTCAGGGCTTCCCTGAATGAAATCTCTGCTGACACCGGATCACCCGATTTAAACTTTGCAACGCCAATGAACCAATCCAACGGAAGGGTGTTGGGGGTAAGCCTGTAAAACGGATTTCCGGCTTTGTTCCCAAGGAGAATAACTTTCTGCGGGTCCTTCCCTTCATAGCGGAACATCAGGCGCGTAAAATATTCCCCCCTGATCCGCATGAAAGCAACAACCAAAGTCAATATCAGCCCGGCCATCAGAAAGAATCTCTGGTATTTCCATGAATGGGCAGTGCGACCAGGAAACAACTCCCTCATGGGTGTTCTTGCCATGAGAAACGCCAGCATTGAAAACAGGATCACATTGTGTTCGATCCTTCTGAAGGGGAAGTCGAAACAGGCAAAGAGATAAAAACCTGACAGAAAGGAGGCATAAATCAGGGTGGTAACAGGCATATCGTGCCGTCGGGCCACTATCCTGAAAAAAACAGTCACCACCGGGATAATGAAGAGGATGACGGCCAGGAGCAATCCGGGAATTCCCAGCTCTGTCACGAAACAGATCCATTCGTTGTGAGGCTGACTGTATGTATAATTTTTGAAAATATGATCCGGGTTATCGGGTTTGGGGCTGGATGCAGCCAGGACCCTCCAGTTTCCGGCACCCACACCCAGCAGTGGATTCGATGCCACGAGTGAAGCTGACTTTTTCCAGAAAATGACCCGCAGGTTTGCATTTTCATAGTAGCTGCCGGCAAAGTCAAACTCGGGGATTCCCGTTAGCGCTGCTTTCTCCTTACGTTGCTTTTCGAGGAGGGTATTCAGGTTGCTGTCGTAAGACCTGAAATACTGCCAGACAGGGATTTTACTGAGGAAGTAGCTCTTCCTTGGCTGATCAAGTGAGTGATAAAATGAAGAAACTGCAGCCAGCAAAAGAACCAGGGCAAATACCCCGACCAATAAATTTTTCCGGGTTATCAGAAATTTGTACCTGGTCAGTAAAACGATTACCAGAAGCAGAGAGGCAAAGAGCAATCCCAGGTAAACTGCCCGGCTCTGGGTTATTACAATGAAAAAAACAGCCAGGATTCCAACCAGCACCGACAAATACTTCTGAAATCCACTGAAGATGGCGAATCCAGCCAGAGCCAGCGGAAGGGAGATGAGTAAAAACCCGGAATAGAGGTTGTTGTTGGCAGATACCGAGATAATCCGGTAAGGATCAAAGAATTCCAGCTTTGTCATTTTGTAAAAAGCAAGAGCGTAAGAGAACACCAGGGCAACCAACAAAATTGCAATGAACAATTTCTCAAACCCGGGATTGCGCTTTACGAGCACACTTACAACCAAATAGACAGACAATGAAACGAATATCAGCTGTGCCTGCATGATTGCTTCGGATGGAACAGTGGCCCAAATAGCAGAGAGCATGTTCCAGAAGTAAAAAAGAACAAAGGAAATTTCAACAAGCGTTAAACGAAGGATGATGTTTTTCCTGGCAAGCAGGATGGTGGTGAAGAGCAGTAAAACAGCGAGTAAGAAAAACCTGGGTAAAAAGGAGGTGTCAACCAGGACTCCTGACCGTATATTGTTCACTATCAGCAATAAAACAATAGCGAACCCGATGTAATACAGGGAGGTTCGTTTTGATGTCATTCCAGGAAGGTGATCACCGCGGCCCCGCCTTCACCGGCAGTCGGGTTTGAGTAGCCCTGAAGTGAGCCTCCCCTGCCCGGCTTCGAGGTAAAGAACCGGTCGCTCAGGTAAGACCTGACCAGTCCGAAGAATTTATCCAGTGTGTTGCTTTGCGGATTGGTGGCATACCCTGTTACCGTTCCGATATTCGCCGTTCCTGCACTTCCATGAACCGTATACCAGGTGTAACTCCCTCTTTTACCGCCAGTTCCGCCGGCAGCCTTGTACGGGCCAAACCAGGTATCGCCGCCATCGCCTCCATCTGTGTCACCATAATATGAAGGATAGGAATAATAAGCATTGTTCCCTCCACTCCCACCATTGCCCACAACAATGGCAAATTGCTGGTTTGCAACGACATTCATCTCCTGCTGCGCAAACCCGCCAGATCCACCATCGCCACCATTATTCAGGTTGTAGGAGTAGGAATAGGCCCCGGCTCCGCCACCGCCGCCGGCGCCTCCCCAAAGTTCAACCTTGATTTTTGAAACTGAGGCAGGAACTGTCCAGGTTTGGGAAGTGGTCACGGTTATTTTTTCCGGCAGTGGATTTCCGCTGCCGGTCGATTTAATAATGTAAGGTGCTGCTATTGTTCCGGTTCCGGTCACTGATATATTGGCGCCTGATAAAATTTTTGTTTCTGATCCATCCGTTAACGGTTTGTTGGTGAGGTCGTTATAATTGCCGCTGAAATTATTGGCCCCAACTGATGCCGCATGAAGGGCATAAGGCACACTCAGCAACTCGCTGGTTCCGCTGATGCTGTAGTTGGATCCCCCGGAAGCGTCGGTTTCCGACTTCAGAAAATAGGGACCCAAAGCCCAGTTAATGGCAGAAAAATTATCACTTGTAGTGCCGCCACCGATCTCAACTGAGACAAGCCCGTTGATGTTCGTAAGGGCTTGGTGTGTTTCGGAATAAATAACCATACCGGTCACAGATCCCTGGAGGATTGAAATCCTGATGCCGACCTGGGTGTTTTGTATCAGCTTCCCGGCAGGATTTCGCACGACAGCCTGGTAGCTCAGTTTTTGCGGAGATTGCGCTGAAGCGGAGACCAGCAGGAAAGCAGCAATCACGACAGTAAAAAAGTTTTTCATACCTATTTTTTTATGATTTTCCAGGTTCCCAGGTTACTGTTATTTTCAAGAACTGACAGGAGATAGACACCAGCGGGCAGTTCGTGCATCGGGATGGTTGTTTCCTGGCTCTCGATTTTTATAGTTTTGATTATCAGCCCATTGTTATTGATCAATTGATAATTCAACTGATCAAAAGAAGGTCTGTCGATTTTCAGTGTTACTTCAGAAATGACGGGATTTGGATAGACCGAACAGTCAATTGATCGTACTTTTCCATCCTCTGTTCCACTCATGAAAAGGATTTCATAAGGTTGCTGAACCCCTTCAGTGATGGTTCCGGAAGCTGCTTCAGCAGTTCTGAAAGCGACCTGCCCGACTGAATAGGTTACAGTCCCGCCATCACCTGTAACGTTGTTACTGGCCGAAAGGATTGACTCCTGGGATAAAACCGGGACGGAAAAAAATAAAAGAAGACCTAAGGAGAGCACTTTAAAAGTCTGGCGGATGAATGAAAGGCAGCTCTTCATTGTATAATTTTTTTACCGCGAAGGCGCAAAGGCGCAAAAACAGGATTCAAAGTTAATGAAAAATAGCCCGGATTATCCCGCATCGATAAAAAATAAGTGAACATGGATTAACTGATTGTCTGGCGGTAGATCACCCCGCGTTCTTTCAGGCCTGAAAGCATGTATTCCACACATTCCGGTTGTTTGCCGATGTACTCGGGCACGGAGATGCCTTTTCTTGTGTAGTGGCCGTCGGCGATCATGCGCAGGGCAACGGTGGCGGAGTAGCCGGTGGTGCGTGCCATGGAATGAACACGGGTAGCCGGGTCGTATTTGTCGAAAAGATCCCAGGTATAACAGACCTTTTTCCCGTTCTTTATCCCTTCAACCATCACCTGCATGACGGTAATATCCACTTCGCCTTCCTTCAGTTTCCATTTCGGGAAGAGCAGCCTTGCGGTAAGATCCATCGGTTTTACCATAACCCCGCGTATGTCGATCTCCTCCTGGCTGAAGAAACCGGTTTCACGTAAAACACGCATCTTTTCAATATGTCCTGGGTACCGCAGGGTTTTCTCTTTCATGTTGGGACATTTGACAGTATGTGCCAGTGAACGCAACCCATCAGTGTTAAAGGCTTCGAGGGTGCCGATTCCCGGGAAGTTAAGCAGTTCTGGATCGGAAAGGGCAGGTTTGACGATCAATGTACCGTTTTCGATGTAACGGGCTGGCCGTGTATACTCTTCAATGACATCGACCGGGGAAAACACAGCCTTGTATTCATAAGGCCACTCCCGGATCTCCGGCAGGCCGCCAACCATGTAGAGAATATTGGTTGTTTCATCCAGCAGATGGTCGGCGTAGCCGATCAGTACGTTGCACATTCCCGGGGCAACGCCCATATCCATGATGGCTGTGACATTGTTTTTGCGGGCGAGTTCATCGAGTTCAAAGGGATCTTCGATGAAAAAGGCAATATCGACCACATTTTTCCCGGCTTCAATGATGGCCTTCAGGGTCCGAAATCCCATGAACCCGGGAACGGCGTTGATCACCATGTCGTAAGCGGAAACAAGCTGCGTCACCCTGTCAGGGTCGCTCAGGTCGGCTGTGATGGTATTAATTGATTTAGCACCGGGGAGTTGGCGGGCTACCATGCACTGAAGTGCATGGTTAGAAACATCCGCTACTGTGACTTCGAATTTCGGGTCGTTGGCAAGGTCGAGGGACATTGGGCTGCCGACGAGGCCGGCGCCGAGAACGATAATTTTCATAATAGGGGTTATTCAATCGTTAGTTCAAATATTTCTCCGACATAATCCACTTTCGGGAAAGGGACATTGTCCTGCGAATAGGCAGAGCCGATCCACCATTTGGTGTTGTGGAACTCCTGGGTGACAATGAGCAGCATCTGGTTGTTGGGAATTGAGGTGACTTTGTCGTCCATATAGCCCACAACCCGCATTTTATCTTTTGACGCTCCGATGCGCCATATTATTTTATCGGGCTGCCAGTCGATCTGGAAATAGTAAAATGGAGAGGCGAAGAGCTCATCGTCGCGTTCCGGTGTTTTTTGGGTCAGAGCACGGTAGTTTTTATCCCAGCGGTGCGCCCAGTAGGTTTTGTCTTCATACCTGATGGGATCACATCCCTCATGAAAGGCTGCAGGCTGCCAGCATGCCATATCCCAGTTGGTGCACGAAACCATGATCTTGTCATCATCTGCAAGCACCTCTTCCGGGAAGGGAACGTTCCAGTTCTGTACGTTGTTCTGGTCATCGAGGCCATTTACATAAGCCGGTGGCAACACCCAGGAAGGGCAATAGGGCACGGTTTTCAGAATTTCAAAATCTATTTCGGAATAACCGACATTCTTAACCCTTTGGTCTTCTTGCCCGCCATAATAGTTGGCCATGTAGCCGTTGTTGTTGCAGTCACGCCGGAAGTTCCAGTCCGACTGACTCTGCGTAATGAGCCAGATAGCGTTGGTGAGCCCGTTCCACATGTTGTTTTTATTCAGCAACTCGGTAAGCTTGCATTTGAGGGTGTATTTGCCAAATGTCATTCCATGGCGGGTAATCACGCCCACATTCTGTTTTTGCCACTTCCCGAATTCCGCTTTCGGGTTGCGGAGGGTTATCTTGTGGTTCACCGGGTCGGAGATCACGGTTTCACAGGGCCGCGGTGCAACAGAGGCTGTGATGGCTACCAGTTCCTCCTTGCGGTAAAAACGCTTGTTCCAGTTGTAGTCCATCCGCGTGTAATTATCGTTCAGCACATCGGCAATCACCGGGATGTTGTTCATCCTGGTGGAGGGGTCGATATAGTGTGCAAACTGCTCAAACGCTGCTGTGTTGTAAAGTGCCGGATCCTGCCCGCAGCCTGCGGTTTTAGATTTCTCCGCATCCTCTTTGGAGTATGCAACCGGGTTGATATAAATCCCTGCCCCCGGATCGGGGTTTGCTGCCACCGTCAACATACCGGAAAATTTTTGCACGATGGTGTTTTTCAACGATTTCCCCGGGCCGTAAAGGAAATAGAACCAGGGGTTCAAAAATCCTGCACCGCCACTGATGCTGATGTCGGCCGCTGCATCAGGGATAAGCTTTTCCTGCAGATTTGCGACCGTGGTAACCACCAGCATGAAACTATATTTCCCAACCCTTGGGTTCCGTTTCCACCGGTCGTTTTTGCCCTGGTCGAAATAACGCTGTTCATTCCGGGGATTTCCGACGATCCGGAATTTGCTTTTCACCGGATGAAATTCGTCATCTGCTGCGATGGTCTCTGTTTCAGTGAATTTGATGCCTGTATCCTCCCAGCTTCCATAGAAATTCTCCCAGGAATCCGGATGTTGCTTTGTGCTGTCAACAACATCCCGCTCAGGGAATTTGTATGATTCGTTTTGATAATAAATCTTGAATGAAAATTTTTGCGGCCCTTTACCTGTATTTTTCAACTGAAATTCCATGGTAAAAAGCCCCCCCTCAACCTGTTGCGCCCCGGGAATTGTGAAACCATTGGTGATTGCCCCGTTGTAATCGAGAAAAAGGGTTTCTCCCTGTTTCCAGTTCGTGACCGGGTTAAAATCCTTTACCACAAACTGCTCGGCTGCCACTTCAGGCGCCCGGGCCGATTGTCCGCAGGAGGTGAACAGGCTGGGAAAAAACAGGATCAGCAGAATATATCGCAGGGAGGAGTTCATGAAGTGATCGTTATTTGATGGCGGCAAGTGAATAAAGATGAGCAAAGTCGGGAAGTATCTCCTGGTAGTGCCTGGATTTCGGGATGCTGCCCACCGTAAAAAACGAACCTGTTGTGGCATTCAGGTAGCATCCGGGAACGAGTTTCAGAGACTCATAATACTTGGGATTCTGGTCCTTCTCATAACCATGAAAATCGACTTCTGAAACAATGGTAAAGGTAGAGTCGTTGAATCTGATCTCCTTCATGTCGTAACGCCAGTCACGGTTATACCTGAAAACGGCCGTTTTATTCACTCCTGCCGGTATGGCAAAAAAGTGGTCAGCGGGCTTCAGTGTATCAAGTCCGATCGTCATTCCGGCCTGATGTTGCTTCGTGCCGGATACCGGTTCCCAGTTCTTTCCCGCAGGATTGAACTTACGCAGGGAGTAGGCATATTTTTTGTCGTTTTTGTTTCTTGTGACAGTCAAAACAACATCCCTGGCCTCGCCGGGCAGAAAGCGGCCCACTGACATGCCTGTTTCCCGGACCCCCTGATCCCATTCATCGACCGGTTTTTGGTCATCAGCGAACAGCACCTTCCAGCTCCCGCCCGTTTTATTCCCATCAGGTTCAAACGACATGAGTTTCCACGAACCATTTGCAGCAACGCTCAGTATTTCAGCACGCTTGTCGCCGTTAAAATCGCCTGCATCAAGCGTACCCGCCACCTCTGCCGATTTCCACAGAATTTTCAGGTTTCCCTGCAATACACCGTCGCCGGAACAGCTGTTTTCAGGTGGATTGATGGCGCTGAGCATCCATCCTTTCTCTCCAATTACGATAACCTGGTCGGAATTGCCCGGCAGGAATTTTCCCTTTACTATTTTACGTACGGAACCCAGGGCTTGCAGGGATTGCTGATTGCTGATATTGATTTTCCGGAATTCACGGCTTCCCTGGCAGAATGTGTACGCAACCACCCTGCCGTTCTTCCCGATTGCGAGCAATCCATCGTTGCCGGTGTTGTAAAAATTTCCGGCGATGGCAAAATCTGCAGGATCAATCTCCGACGGGCTGACTGATTTTGCCAGAGGTTCCTTCTCCAGCATGGAAACAGGAAATGGCGGAAAGTTGTATTTGGCAATAAATCCGGCGGGTTTGGTCATATCAACGCTGGCAGAGTCACCCCGCCGGTCAATTGCGCCGCCAAAGGAGATAAAATAGTCGTCGACCAGGATATCGGCGCTGCTGGTGTTCCAGAAGTAGAGTTGGATTTTGTATCCGGGCTTAAACTCCACTTTTGAGAGGTCCATGTATTTGCTTACTTTAAACCACTGCCCTCTGGGCACTTCCGGGTCATAAACATAAAGGCCGTTCCAGCTTACATTGACACCAACTTCGTTGGAAACAGCAAAAACCAGGCTTCCTTTCACCTCCTTTTTCGTGGGGAATACATAAATCCAGGCACTGATGGCCACAGCCTGGAGGTTGCCGATTCCGATCTCGCCTGCAGTTTTTTCAACAGCAACACTGTAACTGTTTTGTCCAAAAGCCTTTACAGCGTATTGTCCTGAATGGGCCTGCCCTTTATTGAAGCCACCGGGCATCTCTTTTCCGGGAGCCACTTCGAAATCGTAGTAGAGCGTATTCGGGACCAGCTTGTGTTTTTTTTCCGGGCTTATGTAATCTTTATCGGAACCAGCCGGCATTTTAACCATTTTGGAAAACGGAAAATACTTCAATCCGAGCGCAACCACAACGATTGAAAACAGCAGGATGACCCCGGAAATGACAACTCTCTTCTTCTTTCTATCCATGCAGCAGCAGTTAGCGAATCAGGACCATTTTCCGGCTTTCCAGGCAATCACCTGCTTTCATCTGGCAGGTATAGATGCCGGCAGGAAGCTGGTTGCCCTGTTGATCTTTTCCATCCCATTCGAGCAGATGTGAACCGGACTGAACCTCACCCTGCTCCCATGCCCTGACCAGCAATCCCTGCAATGAAAAGATTTCGATGGCAACATGCTGTGATGATGACAGGTCATACCTGATCTGTGTTTTCCCGGAAAACGGGTTGGGGGAATTGCCCAGAAGGCGTGTTACGCTGATTGCTTTTTTGTCATCCACCTGTACCGGGAATGTCACATGCATGGTTACAGGAACAACAACCTTGTTGTTATATGAATCGCGGACGATGAGATTGCACTGATAAATGCCGGGGATAAGGCCTGCTGCATTGAAATCAACTGTAGCAGTATCTGTTTGGTTATTCATCAGGCTGCCTGCCGGATTGGTCAGAGACACCCAGGTGTTGGCCAAACCGAAATTCTTTAATTTCATATAGCCAGGCTCCGCGTGAGGTAAAAGTCCCATGCTGTCGCCACGCAGCTGATAAACGACAAACACATCATTATCAAATGGTTCTCCAATGATTCCTGTCACTGTTGCCGTGGCTGTTTCACCCGGTTTCAACACACCCCGGCCGCCCGTGCTTTCACCATGCCAGTTGAGTGAAGGTCCGTTGCCCGGAGTACCCTGGAAAGTAAAATCTCCCAAAGAGCCGCCCGTGAAACTGGTTGCACTGCTGATTTGAACACCCGGCGGGAAATCAAGTCTGATGTGTTTGATGTATTCGTTGTCGGTGCTCAGGTTATGAACCGTGAAGGTCCAGTTCAGGGCCTGACCGGGCACAAATCCTTCGGTGCCGCAGGTAACCATTGACCCGCCAATGTTGTCGGTTTGATAGTCCTTTTTGTTGGCAAGGGTATCAAAAACCTGCACAGTAAAATTCATGATCCCGCCACCCAGGTTGGTAATATACAGCGGTGCCGTTGCAGTCATTCCGGTCGGAATGGTTTTTTCAATGGAGAGCGGGGAGACAGAAAGCTTGGGAATTGCACCTTCGATCAGCGGGAACTTGATAAAATCGATCAGGCATCCGTCCCAGCCGGCCGCCACAGAAAAATCCTTGTGATAAACCCAGGAAAACACGTGGTAGCCTTCGGTTACCATGAAAGTCTCCTTGCTCCATGGGATTTCACCATCCCAGCGGGCCATTTCAAAATTGTCAATAAAAAATGCCAGGTAGTCATAATTGTTGTTTCCGCTTGGATCGTGTTCGCATGAAACATACTTATAGAAAGAGATCGGACCATCCTGCAGCACATTCACATTGATAAGGATCTTACTCTCCTGGCTGTCGGTAAGCCAGCCAGAACGTACAGCAAAATTTCCTTCGTACTTCACACCCTGTTCAACTATCCAGGGAGCCTGGCCTGCAGGATACCAGGGAAACTTTGACAAATCCCCTGTTTCAAAATCTTCAACAATCTCTCCTGAGAAGAGATAAAGCGTATCGTGGCTGGTAAAGTCATTGTTGGCAGAAAGATCAGATTCTATCTTATAAAGATGTTCAAATGAGGCTGAATTTCCGGCCGTTGCATGAAATGTCAGCGTTTTTGAAGAATCAGGTTTGAGCATGCTGAAACCCGCCGTATTCACGTTGAGGGTCAGGTTGGTATCCAGTGATGCCAGCACCACACTGACTGACGAAACTTTTGCACTTCCAACATTTTTGTATGTAACCAGCAAGTCTGCACTTTCACCGGGCTCCGGTCTGCCATTGTCGCCATCAGCAAACTGCATTCCGGTGATGCTGAATGAGGGTGCATGGGCAACAAGTGCCAGTGGCCGCTGAAACCCCTGTTCCTGCGACTGAACATGAAGGACAAGTGTAAATGCATGATTGTCCGGAACTGTCGGTGACACTTTGAAGGAGAGTGCATCGGTGAGTGTGAAGTTTTGCCCGCCTGTAATCACGGCAACAGATTCCGTACTGTCGATCAGTGTGATATAAGGATCAGATTCAGTGATGGAGAAGACAATGTTTGTCATGGTCTGACTTCCTACATTGTTTACATGCAGCGAAATTTTTGCTGTCTCTCCGAATTCAATCAGGCTGTCGTTGCCTGACATAATGGTTTGGCTGATGAGTAAGCCATACGAACTAAATTGCAGGACTTTTGTCGATGAGAGGTTGTTGTTGTCGGTAACCTGGAATTTAATGGGCAGGTTCTGGTAAGAATAGGTGGGGGTACCGGTAAAGTGACCATCTTCCGAAATCTGCATTTCAGGCGGAAAGCCGCAAGTCGTAAATTTATCAAGGGTGTTGGTTGTGATGGAAGAGGCGTTGTTAAATGCAGAAAACTGGTAATTCTTATTGTCTCCCGACGACAATCCGCCAGTCCATGTTGTTCCGACCGGATAGGTCATATCTCCATAATAATACTCGATGGTGCCGTTTGGAAAAAGTTTCACTGCAAAGTTGAGGTTGGTGCTTCCCTGCATGCCGGAGAGGGAGGCTTTCCACCGTATAATGGCATAGTTTGCGGTACCTTCATACCAGATCCCCTGGCCTGATGACGGGTAGATCGCCAGGTCGCTCATAAACGGCGAAATAATGCTGGTTTGTTTGAATAACAGCATTTTATCAATAAGATAGGGCCAGGTATAAGGCTGATCATCAAAAAGGATATACCCATCGGCGTAGATATATACTTTACTGATATTTTTTTTGTAGAAAGGGAAATTGAAATCGAGTGTTTTTGTCGTAAATCCTGTATTGTTATTGGTAAGGGTCATCTGCTGGGCAGTCACGGCAGGGAATGCAGCCGGGTTTGTGATTTCAGGGTAGTCGAGTTTTGCATCCCATAAATATGGCGGGGTTCCGCCACTGGCAGCAAGGGTTACATTATAGGGCTGATATAGTTGAGCCGGGGGAAGGGTAGCGGTAGTGATGGAAGGTTTGGCAACACTCATTGTATAGTTGATACTCAGCCGGGTCATGGCATTATTCAGCAGGGCGACATTTGCGGTTGGATAGGTGGTGATGAGCGGTGTTGTTCCGGTATAATCGATGAGTGACCAGTTTACGATCTCACCTGCTGCAGCGCCGGACGGGTCGGTTTCCTGCACCTGGAGGAAAAATTTTGCCGGCTGGTTGCTCACAATCTGGTTGACCAGCGGTGCCAGGTCGAGTCCGAATTCAATGGTCTTGTCGGCTTCGGTGGTTCCACCCTGCATGAAAAGGTCGCCCCCCTGGTTGTTGAATATCGGAAATTCCTGGACAAAAGATGGAACGGTAGCCGACATATCGGTATTTACGCCGGCTGTGACTTTGAGCTTATTCCGGGATGTGTGTTTAATGGAAATCTTCATGGTTAGCTTTGGCGTGCAGGTATTCTTCACATCCAGTACATAAACTGTATTGTTCCATATCCCGCCATACCCGATTTTGTCGGCCAGGTTCTTATACATGGTGTAGCAAAATCCCGCGTCACTCCAACCTGTTCCGGCATAACCGTTGGCGAATTTCAGTCCCCCCTTTTCCCAGTCATGCATGTCAACCACCCCGTCGTTGTTGATGTCGATGGTGTTGGTGAACAGGCCATCGCCATTAAAATCATACCGGATGGAATCGTTATATCCGCAAATGGTCCAGCCATGCGACGGGCTTCCGCCCCAGTAGGTCTGCACATATTTCCCGGCCATCGGGGTATTGGCCGGCAGCGTGGTGGAGGGGGTTCCGAAGTATTGTCCATAGATGTTGGCTACCCCACCCACTGATGCGCCTTCAAGATGATCGGCGAGCCAGTACTTCAACGTTTGCAATCCCTCCGGGGTATCTACCCGAATGCCTTTTACGGAGTTGAGACGGTTGTGCATCCCGTTGTAATAAACGTCATATCCTGAAATCCAGCGGGTGTATCCGCCGGTGTTCAGTCCGCCGCCATAATCAACTATATTCATGTTGCCGCAAGCCCTCACAATTTCCCACGAATCAAAGAAGCTGGCTCCCTGGTAATTGTTGGCATTGTTCAAAAAATCCCAGGTAAAGTGTGTGGGATAGAGATTTACTCCCTGGCTGGCGGAAAGCCCGCGTTCACGGTCAATTTCATACGTGAAGCCGAATGCAATGCCCGACGATTGTCCGCATTCATAGCCTGATTGCCAGGTAATGGCGCGAAAATAGGGTTGTGTTGAATTGTCAACACTGATGGGCAACAGCGGGGCATTCATGCCTTTGTACAACTCAGGCACCACGAGTTCCGGTATATTCGAAAGTACAAAGAGTTCATCAGGGGTAAGAGAAACCGGTTCGATCCCTTTCTGGTATGGAAGATCCTGCGAGAATGCACGGAATCCGTACAAAAAAATAAAACTGATGACAAAAAGTATGACGATGTTTTTCATGGCGGAGAATTCGTTGATACACTACAAATTTACTGTTTCTTTTTCGATTGGTCGTAAGAATAAATTGCATTGAGTTTCAGGGCAGTATCAACATCCATTTGCTCGTCATGGGCGTTTTTCGTGATCTGGGTCATCCACTCCTTATTGTTCCTGATGTTCATGGTGATGTAGAGGATGGTGTCCCAGTATCCTTTGTTCGGGAGATCGTTGTAATAAACGGAAAAGGTGTATTCCGCATTGACACGGATCGATTTTTCGAGTGTCGATTGTTCCAGTTTCGCATGGGCTGCCACAAACTGGAACCATTCCCGCTCGTTGCGGATCTGGTTCTCAATTCTGTATACATGGGGATCCCTTGCTTCCGGATGAAAAGCCAGGTATGCCTCATCGGCGAAATCCCAGAACCCGGAGTGGAGGTTGATCTCCGAGACCATCAGCATGATGACATCGTACTTTTTCAGCTTTTCCCTCAGGTCCGACTTATCAACCAACACCGGCGGAATATCGTTCTGGTAGGGATAAATTTTCTTGTTGTAATACCAGAAATCCTGTTTTCCGAACATTTTGGCACCATAGGTTTCAATCAGGGTGATGTAGTAACTGTCGCCGATCACCAGGGCGGAGGGTATCCCCGGCGGGATCGAATGAAAAGAGACCATCGGATAGGCAGCAGGTGCGGCCGGAAGCGGAAATAACAGGTTGAGCAGCTCACCGATATCGAAATCGGATCCCAGCGAATTGCCGGAATGGTGGATCTTTTGCACCTTAAATTCCGGCATGGGCTTTCCCGATGACTTTGCGACAAGCCGGGACAACGTATCAGCAACGACCTGCGTGCCATACATGCTCCAGTGCATGCCATATTTCGGAAAGAGCGGATAACGCGATGTATCTTTGATCTGCAGGAAATACCTGTTCAGATCCATAAAAGGCAGTCCCAGTTCTGTTGCACGTTTTATAAGGTAGCTGTAATTATTCTGCTTGTTTTTTCCCGGGTGAAAACGGTCTGGAATGTGTTCCGGGTAAAAACTTGCTTTCCCCGGTTCGAAAACCAGCAGCAGCGGTATATTGTGTGCTGCAAGGCTGTCCATAACATTTTTCAGCCGCTGCAATTTCTTATCCAGGGCGGCTGTGCCGATGAAATAATCACCATTGAATTCGTGGATATAATCCTCTTCATAAAGGTACCCGTTTTTCCCGTTAATAAAGTTTTTGGCATGGGCGATGCCAAAAATACTGTAATCCAACTGGTTGCTTATCCGGACCAGGGATTTGCGAAAGCCAACATTGTTGTCTGTCCGGGTTGAAAAATCATTCTGAAAAATGGAAGAAAACCACCGGGCCCAGGTAAAATACTTTAATTCAGGAAGTTTGCTCTCTGTAAAGAATCCATGCAATGGTTCTTCACGGCAGAACGGAAAATGCTGTTGAACCGGCGAGATGACCAGGGAGAACAGTATAAGGAAAAGAAGGATGTATTTGGTGATTCTCATTCGGGACGTAAGGCGGTTGCAGGTTCAATTGGCTGAAATACCACACAAATCTAAAGAAATTTGCGACCCATTGGTGAAAAATTAATAATTTTACCCCTCTGAAACGTGGTCTGTTACCGATTTTATCCCTGATAATTTGATGAAAAGAAAAGCCGACTTTTTGTTCGTTGCGTTGTTATTAGCTGTCTCGCTCCTTTACGGTTATTCCGATATTATGTTTGCCAGGCCAAGTTACCATCATATCTGGCGTCAATCGGATTGTTTGTCGATCACCATGAATTATTACCAGGATAACCGGAACTTTTTCCGGCCGGCCATCCATTGGATTGGCGAAAGCGGGGGAAGGACGATCAGTGAATTTCCGATCATCTATTTCTCGGTGGCACAACTCTGGAAAGTTTTCGGCTACCATGAATTTATTTTCAGGCTGATCAATGTCCTGATCGTGTTCACCGGACTTTACTGCCTGTTCCGGCTGGCCAGGGAATTTTTATCGGACACCTTCTGGGCCATTCTCATCCCGCTTTTTGTGTTCAGCTCTCCGCTGCTGGCGTATTTTACGAATAATTTCCTGATGGATGCCCCCGCTTTTGGCATAGTACTCATCGCCTGTTATTTTTACTGGAAAGCATACAAGGCAGAAAGCAACAAGTGGTACTACCTCTCTTTCCTCCTTTTCCTGCTGGCAGGATTGCTGAAGATTTCTGCATTGCTTATCTTCATTGCCCTGCTGATCATTCAGCTTTACAATATGATATTCCACCGCAGGGAAAAAACCTGGCTCTCAAGGGTTGCACGTTTGTGGCCATACCTCATCGTGGTCCTGTTAACTTACGGCTGGTATAGTTATGCAGGTTATTATAACAGGCATAACATGAATGGCATCTTCCTGCATGGCATCCTGCCGATCTGGGGTATTGAAGGGCCGGCAAGACTGGAGATCTGGAAAGCCATGCTGAAAACCCTGATCCCCAGTTTCTTCAGCAATGAGGCCTTGTTGATCGACCTGGCGCTGTTCCTCTCCATGTTTGTATTTTATAAAAAAGTCAACAGATTCTTCAGGGTTCTGACTACACTCGTGCTCACCGGGGGCATCGGCTTCATCCTCCTGTTTTACCAGGTTTTCAACGTTCATGACTACTATCTTCTCAACCTGCTTATTATCATCCCCTTACCCTTGATTACTGTGCTTGACATGTTGAAAAGACATTATCCTGCACTCTTTAACAACACCATCCTGAAAACCGTTGCTGCCCTGGGGGTTGTGGTCCTGCTTTATATGGGTGCAGTAACGACAAGGATGAGATATTATCCGAAGCAGGCGTTTGTGCAAAAAAGCATCCTGATAAGCAAAGCTTCAATTTCAAACTGGATCAGCTGGTCAGACTATTGCGGATCCTATTACAAGTCTCTGGAGACCATCACGCCCTACCTCAGGAGTTTGGGCATCAGGCGCGACGACCTGGTTTACAGCACCCCCGACGGCACCATCAATGTGACCCTCTACCTGATGGATCAGAAGGGCTTCAGCGATTTTTATGTTGGCGACATTCCGGAAGACAAACGGATTGAAACAGTCAAATCACTGGGGATTAAATACCTGATCATCAATGATACAACCATATTGCAAAAACCGTTTCTGGCTCCTTATCTTCACAAAAGGATCGGAACCTACAAGAATATTGCCATCATTGATTTAACAAAATGAGCCCCTTTCTTCGCCGCCATCTTGCCCTGATCATATTGGGTGCATTGTTCATTTTCATATCCGTATTGTCGCTGCTCTCTGCAGGATATTATGGCGGGGCAGACAACATCACCCACTATTTCATTTCACGGTACTCATTCAGGTACCCGCATTTGTTCCTGAATGCCTGGGGAAGGCCGCTATACACCATATTATCGTCGCCTTTTGCACAAGGCGGGTTGCCCGGACTCAAACTGTTTAACATTCTCCTGGGGCTTGGTTCAGCCTGGTTTACTTACCGTATTGCCAAAATGCTGGAGATCAGGCCGGCCTGGCTTGCGCTGGTCCTGGTTTGTTTTACGCCGCTCTATTTTGTCATGCTGCCCACTGCACTAACGGAAATCCTCTTCAGTTTCGTGCTGGTACTGGCCGTTTATCTCTTCATCCGGGGAAGTTTTGTGGCAGCAGCCATCACCATCTCCTTTATTCCCTTTGCGCGCACAGAGGGATTTATCATGCTTCCGTTATTTATGCTGGCCTTGTTGTACAGCAGGCAATATAAAGCCATCCCGTTTCTTGCAACCGGTGTAGTTGTGTTGAGTTTGCTTGGATGTTTCTATTACAAAGACCTCTTCTGGGTATTCACCCAATTCCCCTACCCGGTAACCTACCATCATCCGATATACAACAAAACAGGGAGTCTCTGGCATTTCCTTGAGATTCGTGATTACATCCTGGGACTGCCCCTTGAACTCCTTTTCCTGGCTGGAATCGGGGCAATGGTCAGGGATGCTTTTTGCAAAAAAAAGGCAGCCCGACGCAACCTAAGTCTGCTTTTCATGCTGGCACTGGTTCCATTCCTGATTTACCTTGCCTTTCACGCCGTACTCTTCTGGAAGGCCATGGGCGGTTCGATGGGCATCGAGCGTGTGCTGGCAGCCGTGCTTCCTCTTGCGGCACTCGTAGCACTCAGGGGATATCAGTGGTTGGAAGAAATTTTTGTCTGGAACCGCTACGTTCGTGCTTTTTTCCTGGTCATCGTCATCACGGCTATCCTCAGTACTCCCTTCAGAATCTATGTTTTTCCCTTTCCCCTTTCACCCGAAGAGGCTACCATTAAAAAGGCGGTGGAATGGTTCAAAACATCCTCCCTGCAAAACCGGCTGTTCTACTATTCCGACAACAATGTTCCCTATTACATGGGTGTTGATCCATACCAGGCTTCGCCGGCTTTGTGCCACTTACTGGTAACCTGCAAAAGTCTCGACACCATTCCCGCAGGCTCGGTCATGATCTGGGATGCCCATTTTGGTGCCAACGAATCAAAGATCCCCATCGATTCATTGCTTGGAAACAGCCGCCAGCAGTTGATTAACTATTTCAGGCCCGACGAACCGTGGGTCACTTTTGGCGGGCATAACTACGAATGTTATATCACAAAAACCCTGATACCCGGACAAACAGCTGATAACTATGCCATCCGCGACTCGTTGCAGGAGATACTCGACACAACTGGTTGTTACCAGACCCTGCTGACCAAAACCTTTGAGCTGGCCGGAGATGCCTGGGATCAATCCTATCTGTCTTCGGAAATCGTACACAGGGGAAAGTTCTCCTTCATCATGGATGGGCGGACAGAGTTCAGCCAGGGAGTGAACCAGCCTGTTTCCGGGCTGAAACGCAAAGGGCAAAAACCGGAGATCCTTGCCAGTGTATATGTTTATCTGCCTGAAAAGGCCATTGGAGTGCAAACCCGGCTGATCATTTCGTTTGAACATAAAAACCAATCGTACAGCTACACCGCTGTGGATATCAACCAGCTATATCTCAGGACTAACCGCTGGTGCAGGGTTTCGCTCACCGCATTCCTGCCTAAATTCAAATCCCCCGATGATGTACTGAAGGTTTACCTCTGGAACCCGGGGAAGCAGAAGTTTTACATGGATGACCTGCAGGTAAGGATGATCGCGCATAACCATGACCTCAGTTTCAGCAAATGATTAACTTTGAATTCATTTTCTAAGCTCTTCCTATGATTTCCTATGTTAAACGCAACATACACTGGTTCACTGCCGGGATACTCCTTGTTCTACTGGTAACCTTGTCGCTGCTTTCGGAAGGGTACTACGGCGGGACCGACAACATCAACCATTACTTCCTCTCCCGCTATGCATTTCAGTATCCTCACCTGTTCCTCGATTCGTGGGGGCGGCCATTGTACACGATTCTCAGTTCGCCATTCTCCCAATTCGGGTTCCAGGGAACCAAAATGTTCAACGTTCTGCTGGGAGTCCTCTCGGCCTGGTTCGCCTACCGGATTGCCAAAATGGAGAATATCTCCCCATCGTTCCTTGCCCTTATTTTTGTTTGTTTCACTCCGATTTACTGTGTCATGCTGATAACCGGACTCACCGAAATCCTGTTCAGCTTTGTCTTGATTGCAAGTGTTTTCTTGTTCTACCGTGGAAATTATATCGCGTCGGCCATCGTCATTTCGTTTCTGCCATTCGCCCGCACTGAAGGATATGTCCTGATCCCGATCTTCTTCCTGGCACTCTGGATGCGGCGGAAGTACAAAGCCTGGCCTTTTCTGGCTTTTGGTTTTGTCTTTTTCAGCATTCTTGGCAGCTTTTATTACAAAGACCTTTTCTGGGTCATTACTAAATTTCCTTATCCGGTTCTGCAGGGACATCCAGTGTACAAGGTGACAGGAGATCTGTTTCATTTCCTGCAAAACAGGAATTTTATCATCGGCCTGCCACTGGAGATCCTTTTCCTTGCCGGGATGGTCCAGATGGTGAGGGAACTCTTTTCCAGGGAAAATAAAGTTGTCAAACAGGCATTGACATTTGCAGTAGTTGTCTTTCTTCCCGTGCTGATCTATCTTGTACTCCATTCTGTCCTTTATTGGCGGGCCATGGGCGGATCGATGGGATTCGTAAGGGTGTTGGCCGGGGTACTGCCACTGGCTGCAATCGTCAGTCTGAAGGGGTTCCAGGGTATCGTACAGGTTTTCAGGGGTTCACGCTGGCTTTATGCATCGGCTGTTATCCTGGTTATTTTCCTTGTTGCCCGCACCAATTTCAAAACCTACGAATTCCCTGTACCGTTTGATACGGAAGAAGCATGCATCAGGAAGGCCAGTATCTGGCATCAGAATTCGCAATATGCGAAGCTGCCCTTCTTTTTTACTGACCTGAATGTTCCTTTTTTCAAGGATGTCAATGCCTATGATCCTGTCGTTTGCAAGTGTGGATGGTTTTTCTTTGTCAGTGGCATTTATGTACTGCCCGACAGTGCCGTTCTGATCTGGGACTCCCATTTCGGCCCGAATGAATGCCAGGTGCCGCTTGACACGATCCTCAATAATCCGAACCTCAGGCTGATCAAGCATTTCCAGCCACCCAAGCCATGGATTACACTGGGCGGACACAAATACGAAGTATTGCTCATGCAAAACCTTCCCGGCCGGCCCAAATCAGACAATTATGCCATCCTTGACTCCATGCTTGCCGCGGATACTATTGGTCTTAACAGGCGTGCTATTTATAAAACTGCCTTTGAAAGTGGCACTGAAGATATTGATGGATCCAAATTATCTGTTGTTCAGGTATTTTCAGGTCAACGTTCCTTCCTGATGGATGCACAAATGGAATACAGTCCGGGGTTGTTCCGTTCCATGTCGGAAATTTCAAAGAAACCAGATGGGATACAGATTTTCGCCAGTGTTTATATTTACCTGGCCGACTCTCTCACCACCACAAACACCCCCTTTGTCGTCTCCCTTGAACATGAAGGCAAGTCATATAGTTACACGCCGGTTTATCTTGAGAAAAGCCGGTTAAAACCCGGGAGATGGAACCAGGTGAGGCTCACTGCACAACTTCCTGTTATTCAATCAGAAAAAGACATTCTGAAGGTATATCTCTGGAATCCCGGGAAACGGCGGTTTTATATGGATGATCTTAAGGTTGATATCCTGCAGCCGGAGTAGGAGCCCCCGTCTCAATGCCTCAGTGGTTTTCTTTAACTGCTTGTTCAGCTTAAAACCTGAAATAGATAAACGGGCTGAACCCCGACGAAGTAATCGTGGCTTCATTCAGGATGAAAAGCAGCAGGGCAATCACCGAAGCAGCGATCATCAGGCCATTCCCGGGGTTGAAATAGAACTTTTCGATCCAGGATTCGACCTTTTTGAAGCCTCCCCAGAAAGAGAAAACGATCGCAATCACCAGCATGGTCCAGAATTTAGGATTGAGCCACACCATGCTCTCTCCTGAATGGAAACGGAATAGCCCGCCAATCAATGACCACGCTTCATCAAGTGTTTGCGAACGGAAGATGAGCCAGCCGATCATTAAAATAAAGAAGGTGATGGCGATGGATGGCACTTTCCCGGCTTTTTTCAGATATTTCAGCAGGATCAGCCGGTCGAGGATGAGGAACACGCCCATGTAAAGTCCCCAGACGATGAAAGTCCAGGCGGCACCATGCCAGAACCCGCATAAAAGAAATGTTACCGTAGTGGCAATAAGATAGATGACTTTGTCGGCCCGGATTCCCATATACCGCTCCTCAGGCAGTTTGCGGGAGGTGGAATAGGCAAGCGGAAGGAAAACATAATCGCGAAACCAGAGTGAAAGCGTGATGTGCCACCTCCTCCAGAACTCAGTGATACTCTGTGAAATATAGGGCGAGTTGAAGTTTTCGGGAAGCCGGAAACCCAGCATCCGGGCGAAGCCGATGGCCATGTCGGTATATCCCGAAAAATCAAAATAGATCTGAAAGGTATAGGCAATGGCACCGATCCAGACCATCCCGCCCGACAACTGGCTGGCATTGAGCGCGAATATCTCATTGACCGTCGTCCCAAGCACATCCGCAATGAGAACCTTTTTCGAAAGGCCGATGATGAAGCGATAGAATCCTGTTAGCTTGTAATCAATGTTATCCTGTTGTGAATGGTCTGTGATCTGATCAGAAATTTGTCCCGGGCGAACGATGGGGCCCGATAACAGCTGGGGAAACATGAAGATATACAAGGCATAATCCTGCAACTTCTCAAATGCCGGATGACGTTTTTTATACACTTCCAGGGTGTAGGAGAGTTTCTGAAAGGTGATGAAGGAGATTCCCAATGGCAGGAGGATCTTCGTCCATCCCACAGATTTTGCCCCAAACCAGCCAAGCATCACATCAAACTGATCCACGAAAAAGTTCATGTACTTGAAATAGAGGAGCAGTGCAAGGTTCAGGAAAACAGAGATCCAGAATAATCTTTTTCGCATGGAGTCTTCGCTGCTGCTCATCTTCCGGATGATTACAAAATCGACCAGCACCGACCCTATCACGTAAAACACAAATTTCGGGGCACCCCATGCAAAGAACAGGACACTGGCCAGGAGGAGGAACCAATTCCTGAAATTCCGCCCGATCAGGTAGTAGATAATCAGGAAAAAGGGCAGGAAATAGAGTAGAAACAAACTGCTGTTGAATATCATGGGATCAAACTTAAATATTATTTTCCGTTATTTTCTAATTCAATTTATGATACCTGGAAGGGATTAGTTCCTGGTTAAGCGTTGCTTTCCCGGGGGCTAAAATCAGCACCAGGTCAACGTTTTTTTTCTTCAGCTCCTGCCCGACCAGGGCCAGACGTTTGACCTCGAAGTCGATCCTGCGGACACCCTGGAACTCAATACCGCAATAGTTGTTGATGTACGATTTGAGAAACAGGCACCTCTCCTCCCCGATCACGACGCCCCCGGACTGGGTGTAGTTGAACAATGAATAATCCACCTGGTTTTTCAACCTGATCAACAGAAGGACATGCCTGATTATCTTCATTTTATTATTTGATTAAGCAATTATACCAGTTACCATCTGGAAACCTTAGTCGGCGTGTCAACGACCCTTCCCCGGCCCTCCCCTTGAAGGGGAGGGAGACCCTTTACCAGCATATGAAGCTGGAAATTTTTGTTCTCAGTCTGCATCATTGCGAAATTGTTTTAAATCCTCGACAAACCTTCTCCCTCCCCTTCAAGGGGAGGGCCGGGGAAGGGTCATTTAAACCAAAGTTCCATCAATTTATATCGACTGGTACGATTCCGCTTCTATGTTGAAAAACCACTCTGTTATTCCGGATTTTTTAAAAACCGTAAAAATACCAAGAAATCATCGTTCAGAATTGCTATTTGCAACATTTTCCGCCGAATCCAGTGCATTGAGCAATCCGTCGACCAGGTTATAGCCCACAATTCCATATCCGGCATTGGCCTGCATGATAACCAGGATATTCTGCCGGGATATTTCGTCCAAAATATTTAATTGCGCCACTTTTTTGCCCGTATTGACTGTTCCGTTAAACACATCATGATTATAATACCAAAATTCATTGTTGTTGAACATGTTATCAATATAACCAGCATTGGCCCATATAAAGTAAAAACTGTCCCCGACGAACAAAGCAGATGGCTTCGCACTTCCCGCCTGCTTATCGTAATGCACGAACGGATAAGCCATTTCAGGTGACGGGATTTTAAACTTCAGGTTCATGATCTCTTCAAGGTCGGCATCCCGGTCAAGCGGACGTCGGCTGAGGTGGATGCTGTCGCATAAAGGATGGGCGAACCTCTGCTTCAATTTTCCTTCAAGGTACCCTGCCAATGAATCTGCGGCAAGAAAGGCCCCATAGCTGCTCCAGTGAATTCCGGTTTTTGGATAGAGTACGTAACGCGATGTATCTTTAATTTTCAGAAACCATGCGTTGAAATCAATGAAGTTGACATGATTTTCCTCCAGTTTTTCCTTATTCCGGAGGTAGTTGCTCAGCTGTTTGGGTTTCGTAAGATACCGATCGGGAATATACTCTTCGTAGAAAGTACCTTTGTCCGGCGGAAAGAGAACCAGCAGCAGAATATGTTTACGATCCCACAACTTATCCTGCAACTCCCTGAGCTGCTTCGCACGCAGGTCGATGACGGCGTTTCCAATGAAGTCCCGTCCAAGAACGCCATTGATATAGCGCTCCTCATAAAGGTAACCTTTCTTACCCACAACCACCCGGTTGGCATGGGCAATTGAAAACAGGCTGTAATCAACCTGGTTGAAGAAACGGACAAAAACAGATCTGAACCCGGTATGATCGTTGATATTCTGCCGGGCTTGCTCCTGGTAATCGCCATTCATCCAGGTCTTCATGGAGAATTCAGGGCGTGGTACAATGGTAAAAGTCCCCTTCAGCGGGTAAAATTCAAAGATGTTGAAAAAACTCTGAAAGGAAGGAAGAAAAAGGGTGGTGGCAATGAGTAAAAAAACCGATTTCCTGATACTTTTCATGGCCTGCAAAGCTAAATCAATTCCACCGATAATGAAATTTTATCCTTAAATCATCAACGAACAAAGGCACCGCACCCGGGTTTCTGATAAACACCCGGATTTGCAGGTTGGAATCGCTTACATCAGGAATGATGAAGGTTTTATAAACCTTTGTCCAGGTAAGCCGATTATTTAACACAGAATCTGCCGGTTGCTCGTCACTGAAAAGAACTTCTGCCCCGCGGCTCAGGGTGTAACCAAGCACCGCACCGGTTGGCCGGTTCCCGGGTTTTAACAACCAGGCCTCTGTCTCCATCATCTTTGGCAGGGGGTACCCGATTTCATCCATATTAACAGAGAATATGGGTGTTTGCCTGCTTTTATCACTGGCAGGAATGCTGTAGTCTCCTGAGCGTGTAAAGATCTTAGAGGGATGGACAACCGGACAAAGTGCCAGGTTTTCAAAATCATTCTGGTAAGAGCCGATCCTTTGTACCGGTGAAATAATTCCGGCCCGTTCGATGCTCCGCCGGTAGTGATCCCAATCCCAGGTTGATCCGTAATAACAGCGGTCGAACCTGTAGAGGCCGACCGTATATCTCAGATTGAAATACACCAGCAAAAAAACCAGGAATAACACGACCGTTTTGACCAGGAGATGCCTGTTGCTGAACAGGCCCGTGATCAGCCAGGCGAGAGGTACTGCAAGGATGGTATAGTACTCAATAAAAGACCGCTGGCCATAGCTGCAGCCGAAGTACCACATTTTCCAGGAGGCACAAAGCAGGGTCACCACGATGAACACAGTTGCAATAAGCCAGCCGTTTGATCTCCTCTGGAGGAGCATCATGACAATGCCCGCTATAAAGAATAATGCCAGCGGTGTATGGGTAAACAAGCCATTTACCGGGGAAAAAAGCACCTCGGCGATCTTCGGATGGTTCCAGTTGACAAATCCTTCATCTCCGTAGGAATAGAAGAGCCAATTTCCGGTGAGGTACTTCCAGTAAATCAATTGCGGTAGAAAGATGACAAACAGAATTGCAAGAAACCACAACAAACAGGATGGTTTCAGGAACTGCCGGAAACGCTGCCAGCTTTCATTAAGGCTTTTCGAATCCCAGGTGAAGATCAGCAATCCCAAAAGGATGTTTGTCGGGCGGATCAGGATCGCGAGGGAGAGGCTGATGCAGAGGAGGATGAAATACCTGTTTGGACGAAAATTTGGCCCGCATTTTTTCAATGCAAACAGGAATAATGAAAAGAGAAAAAAAGAATACACATGCGACATCATCCCGTCGATAAGCGAATAATAGAAGAGGTTGGTCCCAAAAAAAACCAGTGTGATTACGAAAAAGCTCACCATCTCCCGGTAATAGTGATCCAGGAATCTCTTCAGGAACCACAGCCCAAGGATCAGGTAAATCACGGCGGAAAGGTTCATCATCCGCATGTAGATCATTGAAAATCCGCTCTCGCTGTGATAACCGGCCAGGCGGGACAACAGCCCTGAAGCGATAAAAAACGGGGAGGCAAGCAACGCCACGCCATAGGTGTATTTTGTGCTGATCCTGTTGTTCAGGGTATCGATGCTGAAGCCTCCGCCTGTTTGCATATCCAGGTCCGGCGGCATCTTCCGGGTGTCGAAATGGTAGAAAAAGGCGGCAGGAAGGTAGATATAGTACCCTGCCCGGTCGGATTTTAATTCGCCCGGATCGGTAAAACGGGTTGCATCTTTATGGAAATACCAGGTCAGCCCCAGTGCGATGCAAAACAACAGGTAAAAGTACCAGTTTCCGGCTTTGGAAAATTTCTTCAATTGGAATATACTAACAATATATTTATTTGATATTTAAACTCTTAGTGTCCAATAGTGCCCTTAGTGCCTCAGTGGTTTTAATTGAAATTAAAAAACTCAACTTTAACATCATCAACCAACATCTCGTTACCACCACGGTACCAGAAGTAAGCCTGGAGCACATCCTCTCCATCCGGTGCCTGAGGAATATGGTAATCGATGCTCACCAGGTTCCATTGATTTGGCTTCAGGTTCAGTGTTTCCAGCGCAACGAACATGTATTTATAATTGACCCCTTTATGATTACAGGTAACGACCAGGTTGCATTTCACACCGGCGGGCGGGCAGGAAAACCAGACATAGCCGGTTGCCCTGATCCAGGAAGAATCACCGGGATTCAGATCTCTAAACTTTATCCAGAGTCCGGGTGAAAATTCCACCTTTGGG
>CAIYJU010000187.1 GCA_903926565.1 uncultured Bacteroidales bacterium | reverse complement strand
TTCTGTTTTTTGAAATAGTCAAATACGCTATTGCGGGCAATTTGATAAATCCAACTTGTTAACTTGTCCTGGTCGGTAAGTGTATTTAGTTTGAGATGAATTTTAATAAAAATGTCCTGCAAAATGTCGTTAGCAGTATCAGTGTCTTTGACTCTCTTTTTTATGAAAAGGAATAACTCATTGTGAAACTCGTTCCAAATATTTTCGGTTGTTGTTGCCATAGTTAATTTGTAATAACTCCGTTATCTTTCAATAAATCGCTGTCGTCATAGGGTTGCTGGTAATTCTCGCTAACCGCCATATGGTGGCTATTTTTGACTTTAGGCACAATGATATCCTCCTTAATCTGTAAATGTAAGACAAAACGTGAGTAGTTATTTTCTTAACAGTAAAAACATCCAATAATTTGCATGAAATAAAAAAGCCTGCCAGATTGCTCCGACAGGCTTTCAACTACTTATGAAAAACAGCTACAACGCTTCTTGAATTAAATTACCGGCGGATTGGGATCAATTACCAATAATCTTTCGTAAAAGGCCATCGGTGAACCCTGTTTGCATAGGAAGCCGAACTTATGGCCTTTATCGTTGTCGATCTCTTCGCCCAGGTGGTTTCGATGGTCTCGATATGCGAACCGTCTTACCTTTCTTTTCTAAATGAATACTTGCAAAACACCCTTGTATTTCTAAAGTAATTGTACTATATTTGCCTTGTATTTCTAAAATGGACCGCTATGGAAAGATTATTCACCCTTAAGTTGAAAGAATGGAAGCGTACACCTAAAAGAAAGCCGCTCATCATCCGGGGGGCACGGCAGGTTGGAAAATCGTACACAGTACAGGACTTTGGTAAAACACATTTTAATGGAAGGATCCACACGGTTGATTTTGAAAAGCATCCGGAATGGATCGGTGTTTTTGAGAAAAACCTTGACCCTGTCAGGATCATCAGTGAACTGGAGCTCCTGTTGAATGCTACCATAAACACAGCTACGGATCTGCTTTTCTTTGATGAGATCCAGGTAGCGCCTAAAGCAATCATGTCATTACGGTATTTCTATGAAGAGATGCCTGAACTGCATCTGATCGCAGCCGGATCACTTCTTGAATTCACCATGCAGAAGATATCTTTTCCGGTCGGAAGGGTGAGCATCTTGAATATGACCCCTATGAACTTCTATGAATTTCTTAAGAATACCGGGAAAGATAAACTTGCTGATATCCTTCTTGAAAAACCTGTCCGGCTATCGGATACGATCCATTCCTCGCTTCTCGATGCGCTTAGACAATACATGTTTATCGGAGGGATGCCGGAATGTGTGGATCTGTGGCGGAATTCCAACAGCATGACAGAGGTTTTTAAGATTCAGAATGATCTTATGGAAACCTATCGCCAGGATTTTTCAAAATATTCACCCTATTCCGATAAAAGAAGTCTCAATCATGCCTTAAACTCGATCGCCAGAAATATCGGACACCAGGTTAAATATTCCGGTTTATCTGAAGAATTCACGGGTCCTACCAATAAGAAGGCGCTGGAATTACTATCACTTGCCCGGGTGATCACCAGGATCCCCTCTGCTTCTGTGGCCTCCCTGCCATTCGAAAGCACGGCTTCGGAAAAGAAATTCAAAGCCCTGATCGTGGACATCGGTTTGATGAGGTCGCTCAACAATCTTCCACCCGATATCGAATACACTAAAAATGATCTCTTATCCATGTATAACGGGGCTCTCTCCGAACAGTTTGCCGGACAGGAATTCCTTTCATCCGGAAGAGACAAGCTATATTATTGGACAAGGGAAGCAAAAAGCAGTTCAGCAGAGGTAGACTTTATCCTGTCAAAGAAGAATATGATCGTCCCCGTAGAGATTAAAAGCGGAGCTGCCGGAAAATTGAGGAGTATGCATCTGTTGCTGGAAAAATACCCGCATATTGAAAGAGGATATGTTTTATCAACAGCCCCGTACGGCGAGCTTCCCGAACAGAGACTTGTATTTCTGCCATTGTATTATGCATATTCGCTGGCGGGAGGCCTTTGAATCTTTTTAGCTGGTAAAGATGCTTCAAATGTTGGAAAATGTTTTCGGTTTTTTCGGCAATATCAAATTACACAAATCTGATACAGTGAATAAACTGACATTTTGAAACCCTACGTACATAGGCGAAACAGTAAAACCATCCAAGCCCCAGGCTGATCACTAAGGAGGCCATTTAGGTCTCCTTTTTTAATTGGTGGATTTCGATATAGGGAGAAGGAAACCGCCCCCCCCCCAGGTTTGGTTCCTTTGCGCACACCCATTTTCAGGAATTTCCAGTCCTGGTTGAACGCAAATCCGCTCCACGGTTCCGTGGGCGCCGTCAATTCTGGGTTAGTATTTTTTTACCATGGACCATTCTTTGTAATATTGAGAAAGTTTCTGTTTTCTAATCGGTAGGCGCCACCATAGCCAACAAACCAGAGCCTGTCATCCTGGTCTTTGAAGATTTGAAAAATTACAGGTCCTTTATTGTCTTCTGATTTTTGGAATTCTTTGAGGTCTTTTCCATCAAATGTGTATAAGTGATGTTGATTAGATACAAACCAAATTTTCCCATCTTTATCTTCAGCAATACTTCCTATCCCTTTTCCAATTTCGATTTTTCCATCAGTAATATTATTTGCTATATTTTCTTTGAGATTGTACAACCCTACTTTAGTTGAAATCCATAATCCGCCTGATTTATCCTCAAATAGAATATTTACAAAATTGGTTTGAATGCCCACCTTGCCAGAGACGTCAATTAACTTATTATTTGAATATGAAAAAAGTCCTGCATTTGAACTGAACCATAACTTTCCTTTACTATCTTTCAGAATATTGTGAATTATTTTGGTGCTGGATACTCCTACGGTCGAATCGATTTTCCCTTCGGGTAATTCAAACTTTATAAATTCTTGTCCATTAAATACACAAGCACCCTCTATCGTTCCAATCCAAATTCTTCCATTGGTATCTGCTGCAATGCACCAAACATCATTACTTATTAAGCCATCTGATTCGTAATAGTTTATTACTGTTTCTCCCTTGACACTACTTATCCCATCCGAATGTCCAAACCATATTGTCCCATCCTTATCCTCGGTAATATCCTTAATGGTTACTCCCTTTCCTGATTCACTTTTAATACCATCAATATGAATTAATGACTTATCAGTAAGTCTAAATGCTCCGTTTTGAGTTCCAAACCAAATATTACCTCTACTGTCTTGAAACACTGTCCGAACAACCTGGCTTATCTGCTCATTTAAGTAATTATTTTCTATGGTTGAATTTTGAGTTAATGTTTGCCCTTGTAGTTTTGTGTTCCGTATATCATTCCTGTTTTCTTGTCCATTGCAAGGGGATATCAAGGTGGTCAGATATATGATAATCAATGTTTTTACTGTGATAATTGATGTTCTTTCTTTATTCATTGTTATCCTTTCTGTTTATGACGCATAACGGTTCTCAGCTATACGCAGGCAGGGCTTTTAACCACTAAACTTCCTACAAAGAACCGAACTTTAAATTTTGCACTTTCCTTTCCTGCGAAGTACGAAACCCCTGCTTGCGTATAGCTGATGTTGTGCATTCGTATTCATTATTTCCAGGGGCCTTTTGTCGTTACGTTTATAACTTCTCCATTCTGATTAATTCTATATAATCCACCTGCTCCGCCTAACCAAAAATTTCCTTTTCCATCTTCCAGTATTCCCATAATTGAAATTGGAACATTGTAGTGTTTAAAGGCTTCTCCATCATATCTATATACTCCGTTTCTTATTGTACCTATCCATATATTTTCAGATTTGTCTCTATAGATTTCGTACACATCACCATCATTAAATCCTGCTATTTCCGGAAATGAAATAATCTCATTCCCTATCATTTTATTGATTCCACCCTTTCCAAATCGCTTTTTGGGGTCAGGATCATCTCTTTCAGCGACTCTCGTTCCAATCCAAACACTTCCATCTTTGTCAAATTCAATTTGGGTAACATTATTAGAGTGCAGTCCATCTTTTTTCAGAAGATGAGTAAACGATTTTCCATCATATTTACAGACACCATAACCATCTCGTCGAAACCAAATATTGCCCTCGGCATCTTCATTGATACCCGTTACCCAATATTTGGTATCTTCATTTATTTTGGTATCTATTTTAGGGTACGGAAGTAAAAATCGATGAAACGCTTGTCCGTCAAATTTATAGACACCATTCCAGGTGCCAACCCAAAAAACGTACTTACTGTCAATAAGTAATTTGGTAATCACATTGCTGCTAAAATCGTCTCCTACTATAAAATTCGTAAAATTCTTCCCATCATATTTGGATACGCCTTCTCCCGTGTGTAACCAAAAGATACCATTTGAATCCTCAATTATTCCTGTTACTCTGTCAGATGGCAACCCATCCTTTGTTGTAAAATATTTTAATTTTTTACCGTCATACCTTGCAATTCCATTTCCATTTGTTCCAAACCATAAATTTCCTTTGGTATCTTCAAATATGCTCGTAATATATTCTCCAATTTGAGATTCAATTTCTACTGTATCTGAATCACTTTCTTTATTAGTGCTCACTTTCTTTTCTTGTGAGTTACAAGAAGTTGATAAAATCGACAATGTTAGTAGAATAATCAGTTTCATTTATTATATTTTTCATGATACACAACACTTCTCGCTAACCGCCCTGTGGCGGTTATTTTTGAAAAATCAAAAGATTCCGGAGGGATTCCGAATCCCAGGCGTAGCATTTTATGCAAATTCGAGCAATTTACCCTTTCGGAATTGTAAACAAAAAAACACTTCCCTGCCCGGGTGTTGATTCCACCCAAATCCTGCCCCCGTGCATTTCCACAATTTTTTTACAGTGCGCCAGTCCAATTCCTGTGCCTTCAAATTCACTTCGGTTGTGCAATCGCTGAAAAATAATGAAAATCTTTTCATCGTATTTCTGATCAATACCAATACCATTGTCCTTGATGGAAAAGAGCCACTCCTTTTCGAGGCTTTTTGCCGAAATAATTATTTCCGGAACTTTGTCGTTTTCCTGGTACTTAATCGCATTCTCTAACAGGTTTTGAAAAAGCAGTCTTAGTTCTGTTTCATATCCATTTAAGATTGGCAGATGCTGAACAGTTAATTTTGCACTGCTTCCAATGATGGAATCATCCAGGTCACCCAGAACCACATCGATAATTTTATTGCAATCAACGAGGGTCTTTACACTCTCTTTCCCCAATATTGAATACTCAAGTAAATCCTTTACCAGCACGCTCATCCTGACAGCCGACTGACTGATAAATTGAATGTATTTTGTACCCTCTTCGTCAAGTGTGCCTGCATATTTTTCATTAAGAAGCTGTGTGAATTGAGTAAGCGTGCGCAATGGTTCCTGAAGATCATGGTTGGAAATATAAGAAAACTGTTCTAATTCACTCAAATGAAATGCGAGTTCCTTGTTTACGGTTACGAGTTGTATGGTCCGCTCTGCAATACGCTGTTCAAGGGTTTCATTCAGGAGCCGGATTTCATTTTCCGCCTGCTTGCGTTCGGTGATATTCTCGTGCATCAAAATATACCGTACGGGTTTTCCGGTGCTGTCATTCAAAGGAAAAATAAGTGCACGAATCCAAACCGGATTATCCGGAAAATCAGGGGAAATATCCTTTGGATTGTAATAGGTGTCAGGAAGATGAGCTACTTGGCCACTTTTAGCAAGCAAAATTAACTTCTCAAACTCCGGGCTTTTTCCCATGAGGTCGGCAAAAATTGAAAAGCCGGAAGGAGGGAATGAACCAAATAGTTTAAGATATGCCGGGTTTCCGGTAATCGTATAACCATCTTTATCAACAATTTGAATGGATAACGGATTTTTATCGACAATATCCTCAAACATTGCTTCAGCATACTTTCGGGCGGTGATATCCTCGTGCATTAAAACTATTCTTTCGGGCACCCCGTTGCTGTCATTTAAGGCAAATCCAGTTGCCTTAATCCAGGCCAGCACATCAGGAAAGGAAGGATCAACATCATGGGCATTGAAATAAGAATCGGGGAAGTGTACAATTTCACCGCTTTTAATCTGATTAAATAATTCTCCCAAACCTTGCTCTAATAATTGGGTGTCTTTAAAAATTGAATAGCCGGCCGGGGGGGTGGCACCAAAAAGCCTGGTGTGTGCCGAATTGGTTTGAATCGTATATCCATCCATATTCAGAATTTGAATTGACAATGGATTTTTTTCGATAATGTCTTTGAATATCGCTTCCGACAGCTTGCGTGAAGTAACATCCAAAGCCGTAAATGTTAAGTCGTTGTGAAGATCTTCTCCAAAGATCGAATTTGATGAAATCTCTACATCTATTATTGTTCCGTCTTTCTTACGCCACTTTGTTTCAACCGTGCCAGTACTGGTTTCATTTATATTCAGGTATCTCTCCTTCCAGACATAATCATACTCTGCTTTCGACGGATAGAGTATCAGCGCGCTTTGTCCTATAAGGTCGCCCTCCGGGTAACCGGTAATTTCCAATAACTTCTGGTTAACCTCAGATATAACTCTGTCTTTTACTACTCCTATTCCTGTTGGTGCAAAAAGGAATATACTTTGAAATTTGTTCCTGCTTTCTTCGGCTTGTTCTTTGGCAATGGTTAATTCGTTCTCTTTCTGCCTGTTCTCTGTGATGTCATTTATAACTCCAACCAGAAACTTATTGCCATCCGTGTCGGTGTATAAGGTTTTCCGTGTTACAATATTCTGGATTTTCCCTGTTCCATCGGTAAGCAGTTCCTCATTAATATTTTCTTTGCCAGTTCTAAATACTTCCTGGTCTTTTGCGAGGAATACCTTTATTTGTTCTTCAGGGAAATATTCATAATCGGTGGTGCCAATAAGTTTTTCAACAGAAAGGTTAAGAAGCGAACATAACGCATTGTTTGCCAAACAAAATCTGTGTTGATCGTCTTTGACGAAAATAGGCGAAGCTACTGAGTTAATAATCTTGTCCAGGAAATCCTTTGATGCCTTCAATTCTTCTTCCGCTTTCTTGCGTATTAGCGCATATTGAATGGTTTTACTAAGAAGGTTGTGGTTTAAATCCTGTTTTAAAATATAATCCTGCGCCCCTTCTTCAATAAGCGATAATGACAATTCCTCATCAAGCAGTCCGCTTACTAAAACAACAGGAGTCTTTTCAGCAATTTTTATTACCGTATCGAAGGTCTGTTTTCCACTGCTGTCGGGCAAATTGAGGTCGAGCAGAATCAGGATAAATTTATATTTCCTGATCTGCCCGCATCCTTCTTTCAGGGTTTCAGCAACAACCAGCTGATAATTATTGGAAGTAATTTCTTTCAGCATCTCT
>CAIYJU010000186.1 GCA_903926565.1 uncultured Bacteroidales bacterium | reverse complement strand
ATCTAAATTTTTCGACCTAGCCAGGTAAAAAACTTTGAAAAACGGACTAAAATATTTTTTCAGATTTTTTCAGTTGTAGCTACTGAATCTCTGAAACTTTTGATACTTAATTAGTTATAAACCTTTGTAGCGGGGACAGGATTCGAACCTATGACCTTTGGGTTATGAGCCCAACGAGCTACCACTGCTCCACCCCGCACTATATTTTTACGTACCTTTGTACTTTCTTTCGGACTGCAAAGATACAGTTTGTTTCCGTGTTTTACAACTTTCATAAAAAAATATGTCTCATAAAGCAGGTTTCGTCTCAATCATCGGTTATCCGAATGTAGGGAAATCAACCCTCATGAATGCCTTACTCGGTGAACGCCTGTCGATTATCACACCAAAGGCTCAAACCACCCGCCACCGCATCATGGGAATTTTCAGCGGTGATGACTACCAGATCGTCTATTCCGACACCCCTGGCATCATCAACCCGCACTATAAATTACACCGGGCGATGATGGCAGCCGTGTTCTCTGCCATGGATGATGCAGATGTCATCCTCCTGCTTACCGAACCCGGAAATGATTTCCACCAGGAAGATATCCTCAGGAAACTGAAAGAGACCACGGCACCGGTTATCATCGTGATCAACAAAATTGACCTGGGAAACATGGAGATACTGGAAGCGGAGGTTGCCAAGTGGATGAAAATCATGGAGAACGCAACAGTGCTGCCTGTTTCTGCCCTGCACAACCTCAACCTCGACCAGGTTTTCAAGGCCATCCTTCATCACCTCCCTGAATCACCGGCGTTTTATCCCAAAGACGAACTGACCGACCGCAGCCAGCGTTTTTTTATCTCTGAAATCATCAGGGAGAAGATCCTGTTGAACTTTTCTCAGGAAGTCCCCTACTCTACTGAAGTTGCCGTTGAATCATTTAAGGAGGAAGACCATCTGACCCGCATTACGGCTACGATTTTCGTTGCCCGGGATACGCAGAAAGGCATCCTGCTCGGCCACCAGGGATCGGCCATTAAGAAGTTGGGAACCGACGCCCGTAAAGATATCGAAGCGTTTCTTGATAAGCATATCTTCCTCGAATTGCGTGTGAAAGTTGCCAAGGACTGGCGGGAAGATGACCGGGCACTGAAGAGATTCGGATACTCGGTGGACTAGCGGACAATTTATAATTATCACTTTACCAATTAATTTTTTATGACAAATATCATTGCAATCGTCGGCCGTCCGAATGTTGGGAAATCCACATTATTTAACCGTTTGTGCGGAGGGCGCGAAGCCATCGTTGATCCTACCAGCGGGGTTACGCGTGACCGGCATTACGGGCATGGCGACTGGAACGGGAAATTCTATTCAGTCATCGACACAGGCGGGTATGTCCACCAGTCTGGTGATATCTTTGAAGATGAGATCAAGAAGCAGGTCAAGCTGGCCATCGATGAGTCGGATGTGATTCTCTTTATGGTGGATGCAAAAGAGGGGCTGACAGCCATGGATGAAGATGTTGCCAAGATGCTGCGCAAGTCGAAGAAATGCGTGCATCTTGTTGTCAATAAGGTTGACAGTTATAAAATGATCGATGATGTTCACGAATTTCATCGTCTCGGGTTGGGTGATTTTTTCTCAATTGCTTCAACCAGCGGCAGCGGAACCGGCGACCTGATGGATGAAGTGGTGAAGAACTTTGAAGAGGTGGAAACGAATGTTGACAACCAGACTCCCCTCGACAGTCTGCCTAAAATTGCCATCGTGGGCCGGCCAAATGCCGGAAAATCCTCGCTGGTCAATATGCTCCTGGGCAACGACCGGAACATTGTCACACCAATTCCCGGAACCACCAGGGATTCGATCCATACACATTATCAGTATTTCGGTCTCGATTTTAACCTCATCGACACGGCTGGTATCAGGAAAAAGGCCAAAGTAACCGAAAACATTGAGTTCTATTCCGTCATGAGGGCCATTCGTTCCATCGAAAGCAGTGATGTATGCATCCTGATGGTGGACGCGGAGCGTGGATTTGAGGCGCAGGACCTGAATATTTTTTCCCTCATCGAAAAAAATCACAAAGGGGTGGTCATTGTGGTGAACAAATGGGACCTGGTTGAAAAAGAGACGAACACCCACAAATATTTTGAAGAGGGTATTTTAGACCAGGTGAAGCCCTTCAGCGATGTACCGGTAATTTTCACCTCTGTTTTAACCAAACAGCGGATTTTTAAAACCGTGGAGACGGCTATCCAGGTTTACAAGAACCGGTCGAAAAAAATCGGCACCTCCGCGCTGAACGACTTTATCCTCCCCATCATTGAGGCGATGCCGCCACCCGTCACCAAAGGAAAGTATGTCCGGATCAAATATGCGATGCAGTTACCAACGGTTTTTCCATCTTTTGCCTTCTTTTGTAACCATCCTCAATACTTAAAGGAGCCATACAAGCGTTTTATTGAGAATAAGCTGCGGGAAAAATTTGATTTTAACGGGGTTCCAATGGAAATATATTTCCGGCAAAAATAGTTCGATGGAAGGCGGCATCCGCATTGATAAATGGCTTTGGGCAGTCCGTATTTATAAAACACGCACTGTTGCCTCAGATGCCTGCAGGTCGGGAAAAGTAAAAATTCTGGACCAGGCTGTAAAGCCTTCCAGGGATGTCAAAATCGGGGAGATCATCTCCATCTCATTTGCTCCGGTTACCAGGACGGTCAAAGTTCTTGTGCCAATCAGCAACCGGGTTTCCGCAAAGCTGGTGCCCGGTTTCATGGAAGACCTGACGCCGGAAGAAGAGTACCTGAAGCTCAAAAAGACCAACAACCATGATTTTGAATTCCGTGAACGGGGTGTGGGGCGCCCTACAAAGCGTGAGCGTCGCGCCATTGAATTCCTGAAACTTTATCTTGACGAATGATCAGAGAACGCACTCCCGGACTGGATGACCTCGCTTTTGAAGGAAGGAACAAGGCGTATGGCGCCTATTACATCCGGCAGCGTTATCTTCGGTATTTGCTGGCGTCGCTTTTATCCGGGGTGGTCATCGTATCACTTGCTGTTTTTATCTCCTGGTCCTTCTATTATTTCGATCCGGTCTCTTTGGTCGAAGCCGATGTGATGTACAACGTGGAATACTACAACATGAGCCCTCCCCCTGAAGACGACCAGGACCAGATGGCCCAGGCCTTTTCAAAACCGGTTCAGGAGACCGCACAGGTGCCGGTCGTGAAGGATTCAATTAAACAGGAGGAGCAAAAACCATTGACTGAACCACCTGCTGAAAAACCTGAAGAGGTTAAAACCATCACGGATTCAGCAGCAAAACCGGGAGGGTCAGGACTTGGTTCCGGGATCGGAGATGATACCGGCCTGGCTACCTCCATCGATGTTTATCCGAGATTCCCCGGCGGCGATGAAGCCAGGCTGTATTATCTGCGGAAAAAGGTGAGATATCCTGAAAATGCCATTAAAGAAGTTATTCAGGGAAACGTGATGGTTGTGTTTGTTGTTGAAATTGACGGAACGATTTCAAATGTAGATGTTGCCAAACGGATTGGCGGCGGTTGCGATGAGGAGGCGATGAGGGTGACCAGGGAAATGCCCCGGTGGGAACCCGGAAAGCGCAAGGGACGTGCTGTTCGTGTGATGGTCAGGATGCCGATCGTATTCCGGATTCCCGGTAAACCTGTTATAACACCATAAAAAAAGGGGCTTTGAGCCCCTCTTTTTTAAATGACTGAAACTTACTTCTTTTCAGGAGCAGCTGTTGCAGGAGCAGCTTTCTTTGCATCTTTTGCGCAGCAGCTTGAACCTTTTTTGGCTTCGCCACAGGCAGCTTTGGTTTTTTCATCGCAACCGGACTTTGTATCCTTGCTAACCTTTTCAGTTTTTTCTGCAGGCTTTGCAGATTTATCCTGAGTTTGAGGAGTCTGAGCAAAGGTTAAACCTGCAATCAGAACAACAGCAGAAAATAACAGAACAACTTTTTTCATGGTATAAGGGTTTAGTTTGTGTATAATCTTATTTAGAACAACGCAAAATTACATCAAGTTTTTAATATAAACAATGTAAATCTGTTAATTTTTTGTTAATGGGTTATTTTGCTCAGCGACAGCAAGTTCTTCCTGCAGTATTTTGAGTAAGGTTTGTTTGGTAAAGGGTTTGGCGATGTGGCCCGTACAACCGGCCTCCATCAGCTGCTCAACGTCATCTGCCATGGTATAACCGGTTACAGCGAGGATGGGAACGTTTGCATAACCGGGAAGTTTCCTGATCTCCCTTGTCGCCTCAATGCCATTCATCCCATAGCCAAGATTGATATCCATCAGAATTGCTTCATACCTGGTGACCCTGACCATTTCAATTGCAGTTACTGCATCCGGCGCATAATCAACCTGGTAATTATTCCTGAGAAAAAGAACGGTAAGCTGCTTGTTCACGATATTGTCTTCAACCAGCAACAGCTGTGGTAATTTTTGTGCGTTTGTTGCCGTCCTTTCACCGGATGGTTGAACTGTGTCCAAAGGTTTAGCTTCTGCAGCGTCCGGGCTGGTTTGTTCAGACGGGATCCAGATGGAAAAACAGGATCCTTTGCCCGGTTCACTTTCGACCGTGATTCTCCCGCCGAGCAGATCAATGATTTTTTTACTGATGGTAAGTCCGATTCCGCTTCCCTGGTATTTCCGGCCGAATCCTTCACTGACCTGCCGGAATTCCTGGAAAATGAACTCATTATTGGTCTTGTCAATTCCGATCCCGGTATCTGACACTTTCACCACCCCCCAGCTCCTTCCTGTCCCTGTGTCACGGTATGCTTCAATTGTTACTCCTCCAAGGTCGGTAAACTTGATGGCATTATCAATGATCTGGGTTAACAACTGCTTGATTAAATACTCATCCGAAATGATCGCTACATTTCGGATGCCGGCAGTATTGATAAAAATATTTTTTTCGGCCGCGAGCGACATCATCTGTTTTAAAACGGAATCTATACATTGTTCAATCATGATCGGTTTTCCGGCCACCTTTATCTTGCCGGCTTCCAGCTGGGACAGGGTGATAATCGAATTCAGTGTCGACATCAGCCGCTGCCCTGAGTTGAATATATTTTCGACCATGCTCTCATGGTCGGTGGCACGCAGCTCTTCCTTCAATATTTCCGCGAAACCCAGAATCCCGTTCAAAGGCGTCCTGAGTTCGTGGCTCATGTTTGAAAGTATGGAGGATTTCAACCGGTCTGACTCTTCCGCTTTTTCTTTTGCTATAATAAGCTCCTGCTCGTACAGCTTGCGAAGAGTAATGTCGCGATCGGCACCACGATATCCGCTGTAAACCCCCTGTTCACTAAAAACAGCAATTCCGGAAGTCTCAAGATAAACCATATGACCATCCTTATGCTTTGCTCTGTTTACGAGTGCATTCAGTGGTTTGAACCGATGGACCAGGGCTCGGAGTTCCTCCTGAACAGCGGAAACATCTTCAGGAAGCAGAAATTCAAAGGGTGATCTGCCAATCAGATCTTCAGGCAGGTATCCAAGAATATCGAAGATCTTCGGGGAGACAAAGGTATATTTCCATTTCGGGTCAACTTCCCATATCCAGTCATTGGTAAGGTCAACAATCGCATGTAAACGTCTTTCACTTTCACGAACCTTGGTTTCTGCCCGTTTACGCTCGGTGATATCCCGGAATATTCCAAGCGTGCTGATAACCTTCTGATCAGAGTCATATTGCGGGGTTGCAGTCACAATAAGCCAGCGACGCTCTCCGTCAGGCCTGATGATCTCCAGTTCATAAATACTCCGCTGTCCCTCCTGCCGGATGGCAGTCTGAATTTTAATTTCGTCGATCGCCTGCTGGTCAAGAAATGAATTAAGATTCTGGCCGATCATTTTATCAGCAGGCAAGCCAAAGATTTCACTGGCTGCAGGATTGGCAAAAGTGAAATACTCATCGGTATCAACAATCCCCAGTCCTTCCCCGCTGTGTTCGACCAGGTCGTGATAGCGTGCATCGCTTGCAATCAGTGCGCTTTCTTTGGCCCGGATCTCGCGCATGTCGCGGGCGATGACGATAACGATGGGCTCCACTGATCCATTTATTCGTTTAGCATTCACCAGAACCGGAATTTCCTGACCATCGTGGTGACGCCATAGCGTTTCCTGCAAAAGCAGCAGGTCCTGCGAATTGTCAATCTTACCGGTTTCAGCCTTTAATCTTTCGGGTAATTCAATCATGATATCCGACACACACATTCCAACAAGCTGTTGCCCTTCGTATCCCAGCATTTTAATGCATTCCCTGTTGGCTTCCAGAATTATAAAGTCAGCAGGCCTGACCACCATGATGGCATTGCTGTCCAATTCCAACAAAGTCTGGTAAGCAGCCTCAAGTCTCTGAAACGCACCCTCCGGGTTGCCTTGAGGGTCAATACCGGGATTAATATCACGATTACTCACTGAATGTTGTATGATTGTAATTTGATGTAACCACACTTACAGATCACCCTGTACGTTCACAATTCCTGAGCCAAAGGTCAAAATATTTTTTCAATTAACCTAATTTTCCCTTAAAACGACAAAGGCTACTCTTTGTTTTTGGTGTCAATAATGATTGTTACCGGCCCGTCGTTTGTCAGCGACACTTTCATCATGGCTCCAAATTTACCGGTTTTCACCTTCTTGCCGAGCAGAAACTCCATCCGGGAAACAAACCGCTCATACAACAGCTGCGCAACCTCTGGCTTTGCAGCCCTGGTATAGGAAGGCCGGTTCCCTTTCCTGGTGCTGGCATGCAGTGTAAACTGACTGACAACCAGAACATCTCCCCCTGTATTCAGGATGGAGTTGTTCATGATGCCCTCCGCGTCGTTGAAAATCCTTAAATTAACAATTTTGGAACATAGCCATTCGACGTCCTGGTCCCCGTCAGGCTCCTCCACACCAAGGAGTATGAGCAAACCCTCGCCGATCTGACCCGTAACTTCAGACTCAACCTGAACCGAAGCGTGTGATACTCTTTGAATGACTGCGCGCAAAACTGTTTGAATTTATTCCTGAATCAAAGGTATATAAAAATAACCTCTTTGTGTCTTTGTGGTTTAATGTGTTTTTGAGTTTTATTGTAGCTTTGCAGCAAACCACCCGGAGATGACCAAACTAAGTGTCAACATCAACAAAATAGCAACCCTCAGGAATGCACGTGGCGGTGATATTCCAAATGTTGTAAAAACCGCCCTGGATTGTGAACGGTTCGGAGCACAGGGAATTACAGTGCATCCGCGACCCGATGAACGGCACATCAGGTTTAAAGACGTGCACGACCTGCGACCAATAATAAATACCGAGTTCAATATCGAGGGTTACCCCACTCCCAGCTTCATCGATCTTGTCATAAAAGTGCGCCCTGACCAGGTCACCCTGGTACCGGATCCACCCGGGGCGCTGACTTCGAATGCCGGCTGGGATACTTTACGCAATAAAGCATTCCTGAAGGAGGTCGTTGCAGAATTCAGGCAACATGGTATCAGGACTTCTGTCTTTATTGAGCCGGATCCGGCCATGATCAGGCAGGCTGCTGAAACCGGAACCGACAGGATTGAACTTTACACGGAAGCTTATGCCAGACTTTATCCTTCAGGACGGGAGGATGCCGTTAAACCTTACACAGATGCGGCAATTGCTGCAATTGAATCCGGTCTGGGAATCAACGCCGGCCATGACCTGAGCCTGGTAAACCTTAAATACTTTGCCGAACAGGTACCTGGCCTGCTTGAAGTATCCATCGGGCATGCATTGATTTGCGACGCCCTTTATTATGGACTGGAAAACACCATTCAACTTTACCTGCGGCAACTGATCAAATGAGCAAAATTCAAAGTACAAAGTTTAAAATGCAAAAATCGACCTGTTTAGTGCCCGGATTGCTGTTATTGAATTTATTTTTTTGCCTGATTGGTCATGCAGCTAAAAAGCCGGAAGCCATCGAACAAAAGGCTGCAGCCATCCACCGGGCGGTTATAACCATTGATTCACACACGGACACGCCATTGCAGATGGTCAGGGAAGGATTCGACATCTCAGTCAGACATGATTCCAGGAAGGAATATTCAAAAATCGACTTTCCCAGGATGAAGGAAGGCGGGCTTGACGGGGCATTCTTTGGTGTGTTTGTTTCGCAAGGGCCCAGGAATCCTGAAGTCTATGAAAGAATCCGGCAGCGGACCCTCATGCTGTTCGACACCATTGCCGCCTCTGTGGGCAGAAACCTCGCTGTTGCTGAACTCGCTGTATCTCCGGATGATGCCATCCGTTTGAAAAAGAGTGGCAAACGGGCTGTGTTTATCGGCATCGAAAACGGGTATGCCATAGGAAAAGACCTTTCCCTCCTGAGCACCTACTATCTGAAAGGGGCCAGGTATGTGACGCTTTGTCACACAAAAAACAACGACATCGCCGATTCTTCAACCGACAGCACCGAAAATAACGGCCTCAGCCAGTATGGGTATGAAGTTGTACAGGAGATGAACCACATCGGGATGATGGTGGATGTTTCCCATATATCTGACAAGGCGCTGAAGGATGTCCTGGCATTTACCAAAGCACCGGTTATTGCCTCACATTCCTGTGCCAAAGCGTTGTGCAACAATCCAAGAAATCTCACGGATGACTTGCTCCGGGCCATTGCGAGAAACGGAGGCGTCGTTCAGATGTGCATCCTGAGCGATTATGTGAAAACCCCGGAAGCGAATCCTGCCAGGGATTCTGCCAGGGCGGCAGTTCGCAGGCAATTTAACAACTTCGACGGACTCAGCGACAGCGCCATGAAAGTTGCACGCACTGCATGGAATGCTGTTAACACGCGATATCCTCAGAAACTTGCCACGGTTTCGGATGTGGTGGATCATATCGATCACATCGTCCAGATTGCGGGTATCGGTCATGTCGGCATCGGTACTGATTTTGACGGTGGCGGAGGGGTTGAGGGTTGCTTTGATGTGAGTGAAATGGGCAACATCACCCTGGAACTTGTCAAACGGGGCTATTCAAAAAATGAGATCCGCAAGATCTGGGGAGGAAACCTTATGCGGGTGATGAAAAAAACAGACAAGGTTGCTCAAAAATACAAATCAAGCTGCAGGTGCAACACATAAATTCATTAAATATCAGCCATTTACGATCTTTACCCAAGGGTGATCTGCACAATCACTGCCTGTTGGGAGGCAAACGGTCTGTCATCGAGAAACACCTTGGCAGGAAATTAACGCCCTTCCGGGCGAAAAAAGGTGGTATCGGAGATCTGAATCACTGGATCGGAACAGAATTCCGCCCGTTTTTCGAATTGCCCGATGCCTTTGAAAAAGCTGTGGAAGCCGCGTTTATCCAGGCAAAATCTGATGGGGTGACAAGGCTGGAGATGAGCATCGATGTGCTGTTTGGGAACATCTTCGGGGTTTCGGCAGAGCGGATTGTCAACACGTTGAAATTTTATCACCAGTCGGTTGCACCTGGCATTGATTTCCGGCCGGAACTGGGATTTGGTCGCAATAAATCTTTACGCATCCTGCTGGCAGGATTTGAGCCATTTCTTGATTTTAATTATTTCAAATCCATTGATTTGTATGATGACGAATTTGCCCAGCCCATCGCCGGCTTCAGGGAGTTGTACCGTTTTGCGAGGAGCAGGGGGATGAAATGCAAGGCCCACGCAGGCGAGTTCGGTACAGCTGCCTCGGTCAGGGAGGCTGTTGAAACACTCGAACTGGATGCGGTTCAGCATGGCATCAGCGCTGCAGGCTCGCCTGAAATTATGAAATGGCTTGCCGATCATAAAATCACATTGAATGTATGTCCTGCAAGTAACCTGAAAATGAAACTCGTCCGCTCATATAAAACCCACCCCATCCGCATCCTGTTTGACCATGGTGTGAAGGTAACCATCAACACCGATGATGCCCTGGTCTTCGGGGATGGCATCTCGGAACAATACCTTAAACTTTACAGGGCTGGCGTTTTCTCCCGGGATGAACTGGAAACATTACGTGCAATAAGTCTTGAATAAAAACCCGGGCTATTATCAAAACTTCTATATTTACATGCCATTAAACATTTGACATGCACATTCCTGACGGCTATCTGAGTCCCCAGACCTATCTCCCGCTTTGGGGTGTTTTTATTGCAGCCATGGCAGTGGCAGTGAAAAAAGTCAGGCAGGAAGTTTCTGTGCGCAATATACCTTACCTGGGGATGGCTGCGGCGTTTTCTTTCATCATCATGATGTTCAATTTGCCTGTTCCGGGAGGAACCACCGGGCATGCGGTGGGTTCTGCAGTGATTGCCATCATCTTCGGGCCTTATGCAGCCATGATTTCGGTATCCGTTGCATTGATCATCCAGGCACTGATTTTTGGCGATGGTGGCATTACTGCAATCGGGGCCAATTGCTTCAACATGGCTGTTTGCATGCCGTTTGTCGGCTGGCTGACATTCCGGCTGATCTGCGGAAAGTCCCGCAAGCCGGGAAGGATATCGGTTGCCGCATTTTTTGCCGGGTATATCAGCATGGTGTTTGCCGCGATTCTTACCGGGTTCGAATTCGGCATTCAACCGCTCATTGCAACCGGAGTTGACGGGAACGCCCTATACTGCCCCTACGACCTGAAGATCGCAATTCCCGCCATGGCCATCGAACATTTGCTGATCTTTGGCATTGTGGAAGGCCTGGTTACCACCTTCATCGTCCGGTTCTTCGCGAAACAGGAGAACCAGCCGATTTATGCATTCCGCAACAAAAACACCGATGAATAAACTCCAGAAAAAGATTACGATCACTTTGCTGATTCTGACACTGTTAACCCCGGCTGGGCTGTTCCTCCCGGTGTTTTTCAATGCCGGGGATGCATGGGGTGAATGGTCCGCCGCAACAGTGAAGGAGTTTATCGGGTATGTTCCTGAAGGCCTGGCCAGGTATTCCGGCACATGGAAAGCACCCATAGATGGTTACACGATAAACTCCCGTGATGCCTCTGAGGTGCATCAGTCGGGATATTATATCATTTCCGGCCTGATCGGGGCCACCATGGCCATGACGGCAACCATCCTCTTCTCCAAACTAATTATCAGGCATGAGAAGTAAGATACCGCCATTTTTATTACAGAAAGAACAACATAAAATATCACCGGATCTTTCGGGATCACCAGGAGTTCCGGCAATTGACCGAACCGTGAGCAATGCCGCCAAAAGCCTGAAGACAATGTACATTCAGGCAGAAAGCGCAGGAAACAGCAGAACGGGCAACGATCTGAATCCCATCATCAAAGTTGTATCGTTTATCTATATCCTGGTGATCATCAGCCTGGTGAGTTCAATAGTTTCACAACTTTTGCTTGGTTGCCTGATCTTTTTACTTTTCGTATTTTCAGGCATACGCATCTCCGGCGTTTACAAAAAGATTCTGCTTCCTGCCTTCCTCTTCGGTTTTCTTGTTTCTGTGCCGGCTTCCTTAAATGTGATTACTCCCGGCGATATGATCTTTACAATTCTCTCACTCAAAAAGTCCTATGATTTCTGGATTTATCATATTCCTGGTGAGATAGGAATTACCCTCCAGGGATGTAAAATTGTTGCCCGGTTGTTTCTGCGTGTGTTTAATTCGGTATCATTGTCCCTGCTCCTTGTTTACAGCACATCGTTTCCCCGCATGCTGAAAGCGTTCGGGGTATTTCACATCCCCGATACCCTGCTGATGGTGATCTGGCTGGCCTACAAATTTATTTTTATCCTGTGCAAAACGGTTGAAGAGACCTTTCTCGCTGTAAAGTCCCGGTTTATCGGCAACGTCAAAAACCAGGTGTTGCGCAAAATTGTTGCCGGACGGATCTATTTCATCTACAACAAATCCCTTCTTACTTACGAGCAAACATATGCCGCAATGATTTCAAGGGGGTACGAAGGGAAAATCATCCTTGTCGCCGAAAACAGGTTGCGGGGAAAGGACCTGCTGGTATTATTCTGTGTGCTGTTTGTCGGTGCTCTTTTCTTATTCATTTAAATTATTATGGAACAAATCATCTCATTAAAGAATATCAACTACGCCTACTTCGGGAAAATAGTTGCCCTCAAAAATATCAGCCTGGACGTTCAAAAAGGAGAGATTTTCGCCATCATCGGGCAGAACGGAAGCGGGAAAACATCCCTGCTGAACATCATGAACGGGTTGATCCACCCCGATTCGGGGGATTTCCATTACCATGGTGTACGTATTGACGAAAAATCGCTTTCTGACAAATCAATCAACAGAAGCCTGCGACGCAACATGGGTTATATTTTCCAAAATCCTGATGTACAGCTATTTTGTCCCACCGTTCTGGATGAACTGCTCTTTGCACCGCTCCAGCTTGGATATTCAGGTGAAGAGGCCATTGACAGGGCCAATCTGACACTTGACTCCCTGGGTATTGCGGGGTTGAGAGATCGTTCGGTTGCCATGCTTTCCGGTGGTGAGAAGAAGAAGGTGGCCATCGCATCGGTGCTTACCATGAATCCCGAAATTCTCCTGGTGGATGAGCCCCTGGCGGGAATTGATCCCAAAACACAGACATTTTTTGTAGAACTGTTGCAGGAGTTGAATCACGCCGGCAAAACAATCATTTTCACCACCCACCATCTCGACCTGATCGATCACCTTCAGCCACGGGTGGTCGTGCTTTCGGATGAACATACGATTCAGAAAACAGGAAGTGCCGCGGAGATTTTACAGGATGAAGAGTTCCTGATCAGCGTGAACATGATCCATGAACATGTGCATGAACACCATGGAAAAACGCATAAACACTATCATGCGCACTATGTTTTTCATTCGTGATTAAAACTTCCCGAATTTAACCCTGCCGAAAAACTCAATCGTCTTCCTCAGCGTATCATGAAGCAGCGTTAAATAGAGTACGAACGACATCAGCCAGATAACGAAGAAGTTAAACCAGAACGTCTCTATTTTCCAGGTGCCGACTATTTTCACCGGCGCATAAAAATGGGCATTCCCGTTATGTGAAACCGGTTCCATAAAGATTGGATCCTTTTTCTGAATCAGCTTCCCCTTCCCTGCAACAATTTTATTCTCAGCACCTTTATTCATAACCAGGCTGGCAAGATTTTCATTATAGCACGCCTGTTTTAGCTGAAAAACCTCATCATTTCCCAGCCTGGACCGGAGATTTTCCCAGGCTTTGTCACGACGGGCAGTCACCGCCGTCAGCCTTGCCGAGTAAAACCTGCTCAGCGAGTCGAGGTAGGATTTGGTATGCTGAACGATGGAATCATCAAGCGTTTTTTCGGATAACCCATTCATATACGGGAATGTAGCAAAACCGGCTCCCTTCTGCAAAACAGGAATCTCGTTTTTGAGGATTGCAAAGTAATTTGCCGTTTTTTCCGGTTCGGAATGCTTAAAAAGGTTGTGCTCACATTCATCGAGCTCTGCCTTCAGGGTTGGAATTACATAAGCCGTAATATACGAATAGCGCGACAACTCCTTATCGTATGGATAAAAAACCTTTTCATACTCATTGTTGCTGAACTGCTCCACGGCAAGGGCTTCAAAAGTCCAGCGGGAGGTCATCAGGTTGCCAACCAGCGGTACATGCTCCCGGGAAGCGATGGCCGGGTTGAGGTAGTCGAATGGCACGATCGTACCACTGAGCAGCAGCTGCGGAACCAGGATGAACGGGATCAGGATGTAGATGGCAACCACCGAGTTAAGTCCTGCGGATATATTGAGCCCGACGATATTGGCAAAGCAGGAGGTTGCAAACAGGATGAGCCAGTAGGGAAGGGTCATTCCGTGAATCCCGAGGATCAGGTTCCCGGCCACCACATATAACAGGGACTGCACCGCAGAGAGGGAGAAGAGCAGGATGATCTTCGAGTTGAGATAGCTGAACCTGCTCAGGTGCAGAAAGGCCTCCCGCTTGAGGATCCTCCTGTCTTTGATGATCTCCTCCGCACTGACCATCATGCCGAGGAACAGCGACACCACCACACTCATGAAAAGGTAAGGCACCAGGTTCTGATTGTCGCTGAAGATATACGGATCACCAAACTTGTAGCGGGTCAGGTAGGCGAGCATGGCCGCCAGGAAAGGGGCTTCCAGCAGGTTGATCAGCATATACTGGCGGTTGGTGATCTTCGACAGCAGGTTCCTGACGCTGAAGATCCTGAACTGCTTGAAGATTCCCGGGATTTTAAAGGCGCTTTTCGGAACGTCGCTCCTCCCCTTCCGGAGTTCAAGTTTAGGCTGAATCTGTTGCCTGAACATCGTATACCACTCCTTCGGTGAGGTTTTCCGGTTTCCTGTAAACCGCCCGTATTCATTGACGATCTTCGCTTCCGTGATCTGCAGGAGCTGTTCCGGGTTTACATATCCGCAACTCTGGCATTCACTTTCATCGGGGTTCACATGACTGCTGGCCGATTTAAAATAGGTCAGGGCATCGATGGGATTTCCGTAATAGATCGGATATCCGCCTTTGTCCATGATCAGCAGTTTGTCAAAAAGCTTGTAAATATCTGATGATGGCTGATGAATGTTGACAATGACGAGCCTCCCTTTGAGGGTTTGCTCTTTCAGCAGCAGCATGACCATCTCCGAATCCATGGATGAGAGGCCGCTGGTAGGTTCATCTGCAAACAGCACAGATGGTTCGCGGATCAGCTCCAGCGCGATATTCAGACGTTTCCGCTGCCCCCCGCTGATGTATTTGTTGATCGGATCACCCACGGCCAGGCTCCGGGTACCGATCAGGTCGATATCCATCAGCACCCGCATCACCGAACGGATCAGGTTCTGCTCGGTAAAATCGCGGAAGCAGAGTTTGGCATTGTAATAGAGGTTCTGAAAGACAGTGAGTTCCTCAATAAGCAGGTCGTCCTGCGGCACAAACCCGATAAGTCCCTGCAGCTTTTCTTTATCCTGCTCAAGGTCATAACCATTGATCAGTATCTGCCCGTTGTTGAGGTTCAGGTTCCCGTTGAGCACATTCAGCAGGGTAGATTTTCCCACCCCGCTTCCGCCCATCACGCCGATCAGTTCGCCCGAATTGGCCGTGAAGCTGAACGGATGGATGCCGTTGGTGCTGTTTTTAAACCGGTATTCAATTTCACTGGCGGTAAATTCAATTTTAACTTTCGAGGCTGATTGTAAAAACCTGGCAGCTGCATCAGCATAGTAAACCGGGTTGATCTTTGGATTCTTGAGTATGGAGCCATTGGTAAAAACGAACGAACGGAACGGGGGGACATAATGCCCGTTCAGAAAGAGCTCATCCTTCCCGAGATACCGGCATATCATGGTTCTCACAGAAGGGATGTACAGGATGAGGATTTGTCCGTCGAGATGTTCCCTTTGCAGATGTTTGAATGTGTTCCCGTTTGCACTTGTTTCGGAATCGATCACCAGCAGATGTTCCTGGTGCAGTTCCCCTGAGAAGGGGCTGGCAATGAATGCCCGCTGGTCGTGAAACTCCCTGTCAGGCGGGTTAAACACCTTTTTAAAGACCTGGATGTACTTGCCGGCCAGGGTGCTTTCCACCGCAGCGGTGCCATCGGTGTGACTCTCCAGCTCTTCCAGGAATTCAAGGAATTTGACAAACACGATCAGACGGTCGAGCGAGGTAAGTTTTTTCTGGATTTTATAACAGATTGATTCGATCTTCGCAGAAACATCCGGATCCCCTTCATCCGGTTCATCCGGCTGATGAAAAAGCACCAGTTCGTCGAACAGTTTCAGGTATTCATCCAGCTCCTGGTTGTTGAGGTGCTGACGCAGGTATGATTCAAGGATTTTCCTGGAGTTATCGGAGACATGTTCTTTAACGGAAGCGGCAACGATGGCAAAGAGTTGCACCAGGGCCATCAGGATAGGTTCGGACATGATCGGTGGTTTTAAACCATCTCAAAAATACGAAATAAGCGGTATAAAAAAAACCGCCCTGTGATTAAGGCGGTTCTTATATCCTTGTAAATCTGAAGCGACCTATTTCACAAAGGTCACACGTACACTTTCAGTAAGGTCGCTGATTTCTGCTGCTTTCTCCTGGGGCATTTTTTTGCCGGATTCAATTCCGTAAATCCCCCAGATAGGTTTCAGCCTGGCAATGCCTTCCACAACAGGTTTCATCTCCGGGTCTTCCAGGTATGACTGCAGGATGGTCAGCAGTTTCATGTGGTTGTCGATCTGGCCTGAGATCACCGCCATGATTTTGGTGTTGTCTTTTGACACCTCCCCAAGTGAGGCGGCAAGGTATAGTCCTTCTGAAAATGCGCCGGCAGCGATGAGTACCGCCACTTTGGTCCGGTTGTTCGATGCCAGGAAGTTGTTGGTCTGGCTGAAAATTTTGCTGATCACACTTGTCAGGGAATCCTTGTTATTGCTGAATTTCTTTACCTTATCCATCAGCGTTTGGTCATAAACCCCGGCAATGCCCAGTTCATCGGCCAGTTTATTGGTACAGGCCAGGAACTTGTTGGTCTCATCGGTCCTGTTGTATGTTGCAGAATAAGACAAATCTGCACTGTAAACACCCAGGTTGAGCGCCTTGCTCATTTCCGTTGCATATTTACTTACATTGTCAGGTGAATTGGTGATGTCGAAGATAAAACCGGCTTTGGCCTTCTGAAGCAGGGTGGTTACTTCGAATGGGGTTGGAAGGGCATAGAGTGCCGTCTGTGATTCCGGGCTCAGCGTCACCTCCTTTTTGATGGTGTCGGCGGCAGCGGCATTTGCCTGCTGGTCGCTGGTAGCAGCGTTGTTGCAACTTGAAGCGGCGATGATCAGGAACAGGGCAACAAGCGCAAATCCTGACTGGATTTTAATAAGTGCTTTCATAATGTCGTTCGGAGATTTGTCGGTAAATTTAATGAACTATGCGAAATTAAGGGATTTTTTTTGAATGGGGGGATTTTTTTTGAAATTTCAGGTTAATTAACCGGCTTTCCACATACCAGCCGGGTTTTCATGTAAATTTGTTTTGGGAAATCGGTTCCTTATCCAGGATCAATAAACCGTGGTACGTACACATGCGTCAAATTCCGTGAAAATGAGAAACAAAAAAAAAGATATAACATCTGGAGATGAAGTGCTTCGAATACTAAATACGCATCTTTCAACTAATAAAAGTCTGCACGACTTATTTGAAGGAAGTATTGAGGACGCTTTTAAAGATATTATTAATGGCAAGGTCTCAGAAGACGAACAAAGAATTATCAGAAAAATTCTGGGAGATGAAACATGGGAAAAGTATCTCGGGCAGGCAACGGAAGGATAAAATCAATCGTTTAAGAATCGAATATGGGCGCTGTCCTGCCAACCCTTCACACAATAACTACCAGTAGATATACAAAAATATTGATGCTTTATACAATAAGTACATTTGTTCACCGGAGAATACAATAAAAGTCTGCCATCTGTTTATATATTTGTATTGATAGGAAAAACATCAACTATCACCAGCATCATAATTTCCTGAGAAAATCGGAGGGGATCAAAAAGAAGTCAACAGGCAAAAACCGGAAACGAGACATTCTTCTATACGATAAACACAACTATTCCTAAAGTCTGGGAAGTAGAATTAATCGGCGTTTTATTAAAAGTTATACAGAATGTTGATAAATTTTCGGGAGTAAGCCAAACTATTTATTATCCTTAAATGCTGTTGCATTATAAGTTGCAAAATTCTTACATTTAGAGCCTGTTTTAAACTTCCCACTAAAAAATAACCGATGAAGACAAAAGGAATTATTTTCCAGACAATTGCATTATTAATTTTCACTGCATGTTCAACTTCTGTTTCTGATGCACAACTTGCAGGTAGGTGGGAACACCCTATCCACACTGAGACTCAACTCTCGACCATGTCTTACCTGGGGTTGTGTTCCAGCGGCTGCTTAGGATTTCGATCACTGAGACCTTCAAGTTTCCACGATCTGCGGACCTTGCGATTGTTCCAGCGGCTGCTTAGGATTTCGATCACTGAGACAATATTGAGTGAGGCGTTTTTTAATATCAAGCATGTTCCAGCGGCTGCTTAGGATTTCGATCAATGAGACCCATTAATGTGTGGATAGTCGAATGTACCATCCAGGGTTCCAGCGGCTGCTTAGGATTTCGATCACTGTGTCCCTTTTGGTGGAGACGCGCCATGGCGCGTCTTTACAATTCCGTGGCTGCTTAGGATTTCGATCACTGAGACCCCTCATTCCAGCCAGTAGTAGTAGCAAAGTACGGTACCAGCGGCTGCTTAGGATTTCGATCACTGAGACAAGATTGGTTCCCCGAAGATTGGCTCCCTGAAGAGTTCCTGCGGATGTTTAGGATTTCGTTAGTGGCAAGCGTATGAAATAGAAAAAATGAGACATTTGCACGTTCAATTCATGTTTTATTGAACAAAATTTCGTACCTTCGAATTGTGAAAAAACAGCAAAAAATACAATTAGTGGATATTGAAATTGACAAGTTGACAAATTCGATTGAAAATTCAATTTCTGGAGATGTATTTGACACGGAAATTTTTCAACTTTTCGCAAAAGACACTAAACAGATAAATAAGACGGATTGGCAATTCAAATGGCAAGAACAGATTAAATTTTCCGGCAGGGAAACGTACAAGCTTGTAATTAAGGATAATCCCAAAATTATCCAGGGACTAATCAGTTTAAGTGACCAAGGCGATCATATCTATATGCATTTGATAGAAAGCATAATATTTAACAAAGGCAAATCGAAAGTTTACACAGGTGTTCCCGGAAACTTAGTCGCCTTTGTATGCAAACTTTCTTATGACAAAGGTTATGAAGGCTATCTGGCTTTTGACGCCAAGACAGCCTTGGTTAAGCATTATCAGGAAACACTTTATGCAACGCATTTCAGAGGGACAAAAATGATAATTGAATCACCAGCTGCACAAAAATTAATAAACCGATATTTTAAAAAATAGGAACTATGGGATTAATCAGAGAACCCCAAAATATAGACTTCACCATCCTTGATAAGCCATGGACTGAAGAAGAACGAAAAGAATTGAGTGCATTTATCAAGTTTCGGAAAGAGCAACGAAAAAAGAGGAGAACGCTCTCTTATAAAATTAGGGACGAAAAAGTAGTTTCCTAAATCTTTTCTTTTTTCACCTCGAAGGAACCCACGCCAGCCGCTAACGAGAGCTAATTGCTCTAAGCATTCTTAAGTTGTTGATGGTTCCAGCGGCCGCTTAGGATTTCGATCACTGAGACATTGAAACATTGTTATGAAGTGTGAACTCATCAAGTTCCAGCGGCCGGTTAGGATTTCGTGTTCGGAAATGCCCACTCTCCGTCCCTCCCCAAAAACGGAGGGGAGCTGTATGCTGATAAACATTTTTAGATGATTATCAGGAATTTATTGGATTAGCACAACTTCCCTTCCCTTCTTTGGGGAAGGGGGCAGGGGGATGGGGTCAAAAAGCAGGCGTAAAATGATAAGTATATCAGGAATTATTTAGTAGACTATATGCTTCAAAAACAGCAAATTGACGTTCGGTTACATGAAAATTCATGCTGCTTACATGAGAATTCATGCTGAAAACATGAAGATTACATGAGGATTCATGCTGCACACATGAGGATTCTTGCTGGAAACATGAAGTTTCTTGCTGAAAACATGAGGATTCTTGCTGGAAATATGAAGTTTACATGAAGTTTCTTGCTGGTTACATGAAGATTACATGAGGATTCATGCTGAAACCGATAAAGTTCGTATCTTTACCTAAAGCCACATCACAACACCCCAATCTTTATCTTTTTCTGGATAAATGAATTACGGAGATCGTTCATCAATATTTGCATCCCTGATTTTTCTGACGGTGATCGCTGAAAAACATCCGGAACATCTTGTAAGTACCGTGAACATTGGCAAACAACAATTTATTAACAATTCCCGTTAAGTATACCTGACAAACAGCATCATCATGACTGAAATCCTCCGGACCTTACAAACCATCATCAACGACACGAGGCTCGATGAAAAAGAGCTCATCCACCGCCTGAAAAATGTGGTTTTCGATAATGAAATTGCATCATACCAGGCTTCGGAGTCAAAATCCCTGGTCGATTTGTATGTTGAGAATATCGCGGGATGGCAGGAGAATGCAGCTGCCGGCACGCTCATTAAAAGCGGGTTCAAAAACCTGGATGAGCTGATCGGGGGATTTTCGCCGGGAGAATTTGTGGTGATCGGGGGCAGGCCGGCCATGGGAAAAACCCAGCTCTGTGTAAATCTTGCACTGAAGATCTCTCTGGATCAGCCTGTGTTGTATTTTACATTCGACCTGTCGGAACATCTGCTGATGTGCCGTTTTCTCTCTGCACTTACAGGTATTGCCGCAGGAAGGATCATCCAGCATGACCTGTCCGCCGACGAGCTGCTGAGGGTGAAGTCAGTGAAAGATCAGCTGCCGCAGTACCGGGTAAGCTTCAATGACAGCTGCAACAGCTCCCTCCCGGCATTCAGGGCACATTGCATAAAGCAGATTGAGGAGAATGGCATCAAAGTCATCATTGTGGATTACATTCAGCTGATGAGCTCAAACAGGTACCGCAACAGCCGGGAGCTGGAGATCAGCTACATCACCAGGGAGCTGAAAACACTGGCCAGGGATTACCGGGTTTGTGTGATCGCAACGAGTCAGCTGAGCCGTGCTGCTGAAACAAGAAGCATGACCGGATTGCCAAAACTCTCCGATCTGCGCGACAGTGGTGCTATCGAACAGGATGCCGACAAGGTTGTTTTCATCTACCGCCCGGAATATTATAAAATTGATGTGGATGAGCTGGGAAATGACACCACCGGATTGACGGAATTAATTGTAGCCAAGAACAGAAACGGAGCTGTCGGGACCGTAAAACTGATGAGAAATGACATTTTCTCTTCTTTCACTGACTATGCAGAACCGGCGAATGAATTTACCTTCTCCCGCGGAAGAATTGACGAAATAGAGAATGCCCCATTTTAACCTGAAGATATTGAGCCGTTGCTTTAAAATTATGAGTCATTTTGCTGGACTTTGTGGTTGTGTACCTGCAACCCGGCGGAGAATAGATGTGCTGAATCGATCGCTGTTTATTGCGATGCTCGCTGCGCTCCGCTTCTCACAAACAGCGATCAGAAATACAGATAATTGGCAACGGCTCATTTTTTAAATATGGATAAAGCAGCTTTTTTTACAACGTTGGCGATCAGGGAAAAGACGAAAATCCATGCCTGGTACTTCCTGAATCAGGGATCCTTTGTCCACCCATCCCTGAACCATTTCCAAATCCACGGGTTAAACGCCCTGCTGCTCCTCTCCCTTGAACAGCCTGTCGATCTCTGCAAATTTTTAAAGATACCGCTGATCCAACTTGAGCAAATCATCAACAATCCGTCATACCAATATTTCACCATCGCCAAAAAGCAGGGAGGCATCCGGGAAATCCTGGCACCGGAAGAGGAATTGAAGAAGATCCAGAAACATTTGAATTACTATTTACAGGCCTGGTATCTTTGTGTGAAACCTGAAGAAGTCCATGGATTTGTCATCAACCCTCATTACCTGGGCGAGTATTGCAACATCGTTGCCAATGCATCCATCCATGTCGGGAAAAAGTACGTGCTTAACCTTGACCTCAAGGACTTTTTCCCTGGCATTTCCGCGCACAGGGTAAGGGAACTGTTCTTGTCGGATGTATTCCGCTTCGGCAATCAGATTGCAACGGCAATGACCCTCCTGACCACCTTCAAAGGCATATTGCCCATTGGGGCACCCACATCACCCGTAATTTCGAATTTCATCTGCCTTCAGCTTGATGCAGACCTGATCAGCTATTGCGAAAACCATCATCTTTCGTACTCCAGATATGCAGATGATCTCACGTTCTCATCCAATGAAGTTATTACCCCGGAGATCACCGGAGAGTTAATCAACCTGATTCAACTCAACAATTTCGCAGTCAACAGCAGGAAGACACGGCTCACATCTTTCAACCGCCGGCAGACCGTTACAGGACTTACCGTAAATGAAAAGGTAAACATTGACAGAAAGCTGTTAAAGAAAATCAGGGCGATGCTGCACGATCTTTCCATCAACGGAATCACCTCGGCTACACGCAACCACTTTAATATCAGCGGGGATGTTCAGCCTGAGATGATGGAGAAATTCCATCACAAACTGGCCGGTTATATCAATTTTATCGGACAGGTCAGAGGAAGATCCGATGCACTCTTTTTAAAGTTCCGTGACCTTCACGAGGTTAAAAATTAATGTTTACTTTTAGACAATCATTCATATATGCTGCCATGAGAACAAAATTAAAAAACAATGAAACAGTCGCCCTCGTGATCCGCCAGCATTGGTTCGTGCTGGTCGGACCCTGGGTGCTTGCATTGGCCGGGATTGCCCTGGGAATCGCTGTCGGAATTTCCGGATGGTCTTATGGTTATTTAATCCCCCTGTTTCCCCTGGGATACCTGGGTTTTAAGTTCATTGAACGAAAAAACAATCTCTGGGCGGTGACGAATCTCCGGGTAATCGATGAGTTCGGGGTGATCTCCCTCAACTCAAAGGAGAGTCCGCTGGATAAGATCAACAATGTTACATACGAACAGTCCATCTGGGGCAGGATGTTCGGCTATGGCAATGTTCAGATCCAGACGGCTGCTGAAATCGGATCGACGGTCTATTACCGTGTTGAAAAACCAAAAGAGCTGAAAGACATGATCACCCATCAGCAGGAAGAGTACAAAAGGTCACAGATCCTCAGCCAGGCGCAGGAACTTGCAAAGGCCATCTCCACGACAAACCGGGGCCAGTCACAATCAGATGTGGCTGCAGAAATTGAAAAGCTTTTTGAACTGAAACAACGGGGAATCATCACCGAAGAGGAATTTTCGGACAGGAAGAAGAAATTGCTGGGGTGATCTGATTTTAATGCCTGATCAACACTTTCAGCACCCCCGGTTTTGCGGCAAACTCAAATGCTTCCAGGATATCTCCAAATCCAAAGGTTTTTGTTATCATGGGCTCCGGATTGACCAGCCCCTCATTAAGGAGTTTCAAAGCCGGTTCAAAAGGCCCGCACCGCGATCCGATGATCTCAAATTCGTTGATGACAACCTGGTTAAGGTCGATCTTGTCAGGATGGGCCACGGTGGTTTTCAGAACCAGTTTGCCGCGGGGATACAGATGAGCCATGGCAATATTGATTCCTGCAGGACTTCCTGTACAGTCAATGCATACTTCGGCTTTATCCGCATCCTTCAGCGTTGAAACCAAAGCGGCATTGATCCCCATCGACTCCGCTTTTGCAACGCTTGTTTCACCTCGTGAAAACACCCGGTAATCGCATCCGTTCATCCTGAATACCTGTGCAACAAGTAATCCAAGTTTCCCGGCACCGAAAATGAACACCTTTTGGGTTGGTCTTATGTGTACCTGCTGAAATATCTCAACCGCAGCGGCAAGTGGTTCAGTAAATACGGCAGAGGTTTGCGCAAGATGATCAGGAACGGGGTGCAGGTTACCTTCAGGCAGCACCAGGTATTCGGCAAAGGCACCGTTGCGATTGTATATACCGAGCACTGAACGCTCGGGGCAATGGGTTTGGCGACCGGTCCTGCAGAGATAACACACACCACACGGACAATTGATCTCCCCGACCACGGTCCGGCCGCTAAGCCTCCGCCCGGGAGTGATCACCTCTCCCACAAATTCATGTCCGGGAATGCCTTGAAACCCCATATAACCCCTGAGAATCTCCAGGTCGGTATTGCAGATTGCTGAATATAAAACCCTGATCAGTACGTCATGATCTCCTGGTTCAGGGGTGGTGGTCTCAGCTAAAGTTAATGTTCCGTCAAAAATAAGTGCCTTCATCCGATTAATTTTAGTCAAAATTATAAAATTACAGTAACTTTACCTTTAATTTCTCCGACACTCAGCACCGTTCAAGGTATGATCTGCATAAGTCTGCCAATCACTTCCAGGCCAGGATGGCCTCAACTTCTAATTGTTTGCCTTGTTCTTTTACTTGGGGCGTCATGCACAGGCAATCAACATGACCTGAAAGAAACACCGGAGCACACTGTCGGGACCAATCCTGAACCATCACCCGTCAAACAGCGGAAAGTAAGACTGATGCCTTATTGGGTTACTTCCGCACAGTTTGCCGGATATTATATTGGGATCGAAAAGGGGATTTTCAGCAGGCATGGAATCGACCTGGAAGTTATTCCATTTGATCCGTTCATACCTACCCGGAATGACATTGAGAATGGCCGGGCCGACTTTTCCCTGCTGTGGCTTGTCAACGCCATCGAGCTCAGGTCGCAGGGGGTTGACATTGTGAACATTGCACAGCTCTCCCCACGATCATCGCTGATGTTGCTGGCCAAGAAGAGCAGCGGCATCCGGAAAATCACTGACCTCAATGGTAAAAGGGCCGCCATCTGGTCAGGGTTTGAGATGCAGCCCCGTGCCCTCTTCGCCAAATTCAACCTCGATGTCAGGATGATTACCATCGGCAGCTCCAACACCCTCTTTCTGCTCGACGGTGTGGATGTGATCAATGCCAGCTGGTTCGACGAATACCATTCGATCATCAACAGCGGATATGATACCAGCGAGCTGGTACCCTTCTTTTTTGCCGATTACGGGTTGAATTTCCCCGAGGATGGCATCTATTGCCTCTCGGGAAAAACCCGCTCCGATCCTGGCCTGTGCCGCGATTTTGTCGATGCAACACTTGAAAGCTGGGAATATGCGTTTGCACACCCTGACGAGACCATCGACCTGGTCATCCGCATTGCAAAAAAGGAGAACCGCCCGGTGAACCGCTCGCATCAGCAGTGGATGCTCAGCAGGTACAGGGAACTCTACATTCCCAAGGGAGCAACCTCCATCAACACCGTGCTCCGGCCGGGAGATTACAGCAATGTGGGCAACGTCATGCTGAACAGCAAACTTATCCCTGCAATCACTCCTTATGACAGCTTCTATATACCTTACGGGTCGAGGAAGGTCTCTGCCAAACCAATAAATAACCAAACAGGAAAATGACAACAAAGAGCATCTTCCGCAAAGGCCTTGCCTTCAAGCTGATCATCTCCATCATGATCACGCTCGGCATTATCTTTGTCCTGCTGTTCTCTTACAATCTGCTCATTACCAGGCAGATTATCGTAAAAAACCTTGAAACCAACGCCCAGAACCTGACAGGAGTCACGGTTGCCCAGATCGACAAGATTCTCAGCAGCATTCAGAAAATTCCTGATAATTTCGCGCCGATCATCGAACGCCACCTCGATTCTGACAAAGAGATGAAGGAGATGGTGGCCATGATGGTTGCCGGTAACAAGGAGATTCTTGGCGCCTGTCTTGCATTTGAGCCTTACTCACGTAATCCTGAAGAAAAATACTCTTCCTTTTACTACTTTCGCCGCAACGACTCCATCTCCTTCATGAAGCTGGGCAATGACAAGTATGATTATTTCACGCTCGACTGGTATGAAATACCCAAGGAACTGGGCAAATCTGTTTGGAGTGAGCCATACTTCGATGAGGGCGGAGTTGAACAGCTTATTTCAACCTACTCTGTGCCCCTTTATGACAGGCGCTCCGGCACTAAAAAATTTGTCGGCATCCTTACCATCGATCTGTCCCTCGACTGGTTCCAGAAAAGCATCAGCAGTATCAAGGTTTACGAGTCTGGTTTTGGGTTCCTAATCTCAAAGAATGGCGTGATGGTGAGCCACCCGGTGAAGGATTTCATCATGAACGAAACCATCTTCAGCATTGCGGATGAGCGCAATTCTCCGGAGCTCAGGGATATTGGCAGAAAAATGTTAAGAGGCGAAAGAGGCTTCGGTGAAATCACTTACAAAAATGCCCGGAATGACAAACCAAGCTGGCTTGCCTATGCACCCGTAACCCTGAACGGTTGGTCGATCGGTGTTGTTTTTCCGGTGGATGAGTTCATGGCAGATGCAACGCACCTGAGCCGGGTGATCGCGATTCTTGCAGCGAGCGGTTTTGTGATCCTGCTGATCCTCCTCATTGCCATTGCCCGTTCCATCACCAAACCCTTGCGCCAGCTGACGCTTGCTTCCGAGAAGTTTGCACAGGGAGATTTTGAAGTTGAACTGCCGGAGATCCATTCAAAAGATGAAATCGGCCGGTTAAACACCTCCTTCATTTCGATGCAGAAGCAACTGGCCAAAACAATTCAAAATCTCAGGGATGCTTCAGAACAGTTGCAGGAGTCAAATGAAAAACTGGAAGATTACAGCCGTACGCTGGAACAGAAAGTGGATGAAAGGACCCTCGAACTGAAGCATAAGCACGATGAACTTGATGCAGCATTCCAGAACCTGAAGGCTGCCCAGGTGCAACTCGTTCAATCGGAAAAAATGGCGTCGCTTGGTCAGCTTACTGCCGGAATTGCCCATGAGATAAAAAACCCGCTTAATTTCGTCAATAATTTTTCGGAGCTCTCTGTTGAACTTACCCAGGAGATGCTGGAAGAACTGAATAAACTTTCCGACCGCCTGGATGAGAAGGATATGGAGTACTTTACCGGTATCATCACCGATCTGCAGGGCAATGTGAAGAAGATCAACGACCATGGAAAACGCGCCGACAGCATCATTCGCGGCATGCTGCTCCACTCACGTGGTAAATCGGGCGACCGGATGCCTACCGATATCAATGCCATGCTCGCCGAGTATGTCAACCTGGGATATCACGGGATGCGGGCGACAGACAACACCTTCAACATCAAGATAGAGAGCAGTTATGATCCGGATGCCGGATTGATCACTGTGGTTCCACAGGAGATCAGCCGCGTATTTCTGAATATGATCAACAACGCCTTTTATTCTACTGTACAGAAAAAGAAAGAGCTGGCGGACTCCTATTTCCCGCTTTTGAAAGTGAGTACAAAGAACCTAGGCGATACCCTGGAGATCAGGATCAGAGACAATGGCAAGGGAATGCCCTCATCTGTTGCAGAAAAAGTATTCAACCCTTTCTTTACCACCAAACCTGCAGGTTCCGGGACAGGACTGGGCCTCTCCATCAGCTATGACATTATTGTGCAACAGCATCGGGGTCAGATTGTTGTCGACACCATGGAGGGAGAATTTGCTGAATTTATCATTACGTTACCGAAAAGTTAAATACAATGAATGATTACGATTACAGGAATGTGAAGATCATGGTCGTCGACGACGAGGTTGACCTTGAGTCGCTGATCCGGCAGAAGTTCCGCCGCCAGATCCGTGATGGAATTTATGATTTTGTTTTTGCCCACAACGGGCTCGAAGCACTCACCAGGCTGATTGAATTTCCGGAGATCGGCATCATCCTGTCCGACATCAACATGCCGGAGATGGACGGACTTACCTTGCTGATGAAACTGAAGGAACTTAAGAATCCCGGACTGAAAACTGTGATCGTTTCTGCTTACGGTGATATGGAAAACATCCGCACGGCCATGAACCGGGGTGCATTCGATTTCCTGACCAAGCCGATCAACTTTGACGATCTTGAGATCACCATTAAAAAAACCATGGAGGAGATCATCCTTGCAAGGCTCTCCATGGAAGAGCATGACCAGCTTTTATTTATCCAGCAGGACCTGCAGACAGCGCACGAAATCCAGCAGGCCATCCTGCCAAAGGTCTTTCCCCCATACCCTGACCGGACCGATTTTGACATTTACGCCTCGATGGTAGCAGCGCGGGAGGTTGGCGGTGACTTTTATGACTTCTTCATGATCGACAACGACCGGGTTGGATTTGTCATTGGCGACGTTTCAGGAAAAGGAGTGCCTGCCGCCATTTTCATGGCTGTGAGCCGGACGCTGATCCGGGCAACCGGCCTGAAGGGAATCCCAACAGCCGAATGCATGCACTACGTAAACAACCTCTTATGCAATGAGAGCGTTTCCTGCATGTTCGTCACAGTTTTTTACGGCATTTTAAATACCCATAATGGTGAATTGGAATATGTTAACGCCGGCCACAATCCACCCTACCTGTTAACCCGTGATGGTAACAGGCTGATGGAGATGACCGGCGGAGCCATCCTCGGGTGCATTGAAAACTATCAGTATCATTCCCGCAGAATAACGCTTGCCCCCGGCGACAGGTTATTCCTTTACACTGATGGAGTTACAGAAGCATTTACAAAAAATTACGAAGCTTATGGAGATCAGCGGCTGGCGATGTTTTTACAGGACAACAAGGGATATTCCATCGAAGAGCTGGTGAAAGGCCTCCTGACGGAGGTGAACAACCATTCGATGGGAGTCCCTCAATCCGACGACATTACCCTGCTTTCTATCGGTTTTCGCGGAAGATCATAAAAACCACATAGTATGAAAAAAAGTCAGTTCTTACTTATCCTGTTCCTTTTTATTTTAGGGAATTTTGGTTGCAGGAAGCAGGAGCCTGCTTATGTGCCTGTTTCCGCAGATGAAACGATTGTAATCGGGGCCCTCCTCCCGCTAACGGGAACAGGGTATTCCTCAGGTCAGTCAATGGCCGTATCCCTCGGACTTGCAAGGGATGATATCAACGCCTATTTTGCAACTGCCGGGATTAAAGAACAGCTCGTCCTGGATATTGCAGATACCCGGACAGATACTGCAGAAGCCCTCAATCAGCTCAGGGGTTTTTACCACAAGGGAATCCGCCTGGTAGTCGGTCCTTACAGCAGTGCTGAACTCGCTCACATTAAAAGTTTCGCCGACAGCCATGGCATGTTGATTCTAAGTCCGTCGAGTGTTGCAGTATCACTTGCCATTCCCGGCGACAACATCTTCCGGTTTGTCTCATCGGATGTGATCCAGGGAAAGGCCATGAGCAAGATGCTGACCGAAGACAAGATCAAGGTCATTATTCCCCTGATTCGTGATGACTTATGGGGGAAAGACCTGGTAGCAGCCACCAGTGGTGATTTTACCAAAAGTGGTGGCGTGGTTCAGCCATCCGTTAAATTTGCACCGGGAACAACTGGTTTTGAGGCGGTCCTGGACAACCTTGACACAATCGTTGCGGCTGAGCTGTCCCATCACAATCCCAACGAAGTTGCCGTTTACATGCTCTCCTTTTCTGAGGGCACCAGCATTCTGGCTGAGGCAAAAAAACACGAACATCTCAACAATGTTTACTGGTACGGTGGTTCGGCATTTGCATTGAATGCTTCCCTTTTGAGTGATACCAGTGCAACACTCTTTTCCTATACACATGGGGTACCTTGTCCGCTGTTCGGGCTGGACGATGCAGCAAAAAACAAGTGGTTGCCGTTGCAGGAGAGGATAAAAAGCCAGGTAAGCCGGATTCCTGATGTGTATTCTTACACTGCTTATGATGCGCTTTGGGTTTTGGTAAAAACGTATCAGGACTCAGGTAAAGACCCTTCGATTAACATGTTAAAAAGTGTTTTCATCCATGAAGCCGGAAACTATTTCGGCGCATCAGGGAACACGCAACTGGATGAAAACGGGGACAGGGCGATTGGAAATTATGATTTCTGGGCGGTAAAAAATGACTCCGCCGGATATGGATGGAAAAGGGTTGCCAGGTATAATTCGCTGTATGGCACACTGACAAGACTGATCGAATAAATTATTTAGCAGCACGCTGCTTTCCTACAGGCGCTTTACAAAAAAAACCTTGCCATCTCCTTCCTTATAGAAATCATTGATCTGGGCCTCTTTCGTATAGCCGATCCGATCGTAGAAATGGCGGGTTGGCGTATATTTCTCGAGAGTTGACGTTTCAGCGATCACGATGCGGCCTCCCATCTCCTTAATAACACGGTGGGTCTCCCCGATGAGAAGATTTCCAATGCCCTGGCCGCGGTAATCGTTGTGGGTTGCAATCCAGTAGAGGTCAAAACTCCCTTCAGTTGCCGCAACCGGGCCAAAACAGCTATAGGAAACCGTTTTCCCATCCACCTCTGCGAACAGGAAATGGTAATCGCTCTGATCGCCAAGGTCAAGCCGGTCCTGTACCAGTTCAACGGCCACCGGAACTTCAAAATCGTAAAAGAATCCCGAGGAAATAATGATATCCCTGACAATTTCCACATCCGTGGAACGCACATCTGCACGAAAAGTGATCATAGTTTTGGTTTTAGTAATATTCCACCCTGACGGGGTCCATCACCCTGACGGGGTCCATCACCCTGACGGGGTCCAACACCCTGACGGGGTCCATCACCCTGACGGGGTCCACCACCCTGACGGGGTCTATCTCATTGCATCCTCCAATATCCGCTCCACAACCGCCTCAAAGGTGAGCCCCTTCTTCTTGGAAGCCGCCATAAACCCGCCCGATTCAGAAAGACAAGGATTTAAATTGATATCAATGACCAGCGGCACCTGGTTTGGAGTAACCCGGAAATCAATCCTTACATATCCTTTCAGCCCCATCTCATTCCAGACTTTTTTGCAGATTGCGATCAATTCGTCTTTCAGTGGTCCATCCTCTTTACCCAGCCTGAAAGTCCTCCGGGTATGGGAATACTCAAAAGATTTATCATCCCATTTCGACTTATAGCCCATCATCTTCGGCTTTCCGGCCGGATAATCGTGAAAGGTCATCTCCGCCAATGGCAGCACTTCAGGTCCGTCGGCACCATATAAAATGGAGATGTTAAACTCCCGCCCTTCGATAAACTCCTCAATAAAATAGTGTTGCGGGCTTTTCTTGAGAATCCCGGAGATAAACATGGTATCCGATCCCATAAATACACAATCTTCATCCAGTTCAAGCGATCCCTCCTCCCAGGTCGGCTTGAGGATGTACTTTTTCTCCGGATGAAGCTTTTGGGTTTCCTGAAGTGTAAACCCCGCCGGAGTATTCACGCCAATGGCATTCAACTCCTTCTTTGCAATATACTTGTTGGAACACTGAAACATTGGAACCAGTGGAGATCCGGTATATGGGATCCGTATAAAATTCAACACCGAATTCGCCAGGAAGGTGAATTCTCCTTTGTTCCCGATGGTTTCGGCCAGGTTAAAGACAATATCCGGGTTGATTTTCTTAAGCTGGCTGATGGCCGTTTTTAAATTCAGATCGATCTGGAGATACTTAACCTCATATTTCAGATTCTGAAGGGCAGCGGTAACCAGGTTCACCTGCTCAATCACATCTGCCTCATCATCCTTGGGAGTCTTTGATAATTTATTATAAAGGATCAGGACGGTTTTTTTCATCTTCGGGAATTTGTTTTATAAAAGTCCGGCTCTTTTTCGGGCTGAATGCATGATCTCCGCGATGATCCGCTCAAAATCATATCCATGCATGTAAGCAAGAATAGGCAGATCTGAATGAACCTTGTCGAGACCGGCCAGCGGATTTACCTCGATGAAGTTCGGTGTTCCGAACCTGTCAACCCGGATATCAACCCTTCCCCCATCCCTGCAGCCCAGCACTTTCCATGTTTCTAAGGCTAGTGCAATGCATTTTTCTGCAATTTCTGTATCAGGAATTTTATATTCAACGGCTTTCAGGTAATCTGATTTGGTTTCGTAGGAATAGATACTTTTTGCATCATCCTTTTTATATACAATCTCCATGATGCCAATCGAATAGCCTTCATGTCCGGTGCCAAGGATACCGACGGTAAATTCACGGCCGGGGAGAAACTCTTCGACCAGCAACCCTGTCGGATAGCGCATCAGCAGATCCCTGCAGATGATTTCCAGTTCTTCCCGGGTATTGACTTTCGATAACGAATTGATCCCTTTCCCGGTGCCCTCCGCATTTGGCTTTACAAACAATGGATATTGCAGGTCAACAGATGCACAATCCTCCATCCGTTCGATGATCACAAAGCCGGGAGTCGGGATTCCATAATCCCTCACCACCCGTTTGGTCATCCCCTTGTGCAGGGTCAGTGAAAGAACCAGCGGATCTGAAAAGGTATATGGGATCTGGTAAATATCGAGCACCGCCGGAACCTGGGCCTCACGCCCGATGCCATGCATGCCTTCGCAGATGTTGAACACCATGTCCCAGCGGTCACCCACAGAAAGACGTTGTAACAGATGGCGCACATGGCCGATCCGGTCGGTCTGGTATCCGAGCTGCTGCAAGGTCAGCTCGATGGCTTCAATGGTACTTTCCCGGTCAAATTCTGCTGTCTCCTCTTCGCTGTAACCTTCTTTCCGGTAGTCTGACCGCAAATCGTACGTTAATCCTATGATCATAAGCTACTGGGTAAAATCGGGATACCGGAAGACTTTCTCTTCGTAATTTTTCAATAATACGTAATTGTCTTCCCTCCCGACAAAATAATCGGGCAGCAAAGGGATCTTGCCGCCACCGCCGGGAGCATCAACCACATACGTCGGAACCGCATACCCGCTGGTATGTCCACGCAAACCCCGGATCACTTCCAGCCCTTTTTCAATGGTCGTGCGGAAATGCCCCGACCCAACCACCGGATCACACTGATACAGGTAATACGGACGCACCCTGATTTTCAACAGCGCATGCATCAGGTTTTTCATCACCTGCACATCATCGTTGATCCCTTTCAGCAGCACCGTCTGGCTACCCAACGGGATGCCCGCATTGGCAAGCCGTTCACAAGCCTCCTTTACCTCTAAAGTAATTTCATCGGCATGGGTAAAATGAATGCTCATGAAGAGTGGGTGGTACTTTTTCAGCATGCTTACCAGCGGACGGGTGATGCGCTGCGGCAGAACCGCAGGAACCTTTGTTCCGATGCGGATGATTTCGACATGGGGAATGCTTCTCAGCCGCGAAAGCAGGTATTCGACATGCAGATCGGGCATGGTGAGCGGGTCGCCGCCTGAGATGAGCACATCACGCACCTCGGTATGCTGCTCAATGTAATTTAAGCCGGCTTCCCAGGATTTAACACCGATATGGCATTTGTTCTTGGCAACCATCCGGGTCCTTGTGCAGTAACGGCAATAGGTTGAGCAGAATCCTGTTACCAGGAACAACACCCTGTCAGGGTAACGGTGAACGATGTTGGGCACCGGGCTGTCATGCTCTTCCATCAGCGGGTCGGAAGCCTCCCCGGAATGCAGCAGGAACTCATCAAATACCGGAACCACACTTTTACGCAATGCCTGTTCAGGGTTATCCGGATCAAGGAGGCTTATATAATATGGTGAAATCCGCAACGGAAGGGATTGGCTGTTGGGGCCATCTGGTTTGACTTCATTGTCTGAAAGCCTGATATACCTGGAGAGTTGGTCAATGGACCTCGCACTGTTCTTGATTTGCCAATGCCAGCTGTTCCAGTCCTTGATCGTAGCCTCGGGAAAATAAGTTTGCAAAAATGACAACGACCGGTCACTGATCGCGGTCTTATCGCGATCGACACGGGATTTTAAATATTCGTCTAAAATTGAGGCTTCATCGATGAAGGTAGGCTGACTTGGGGGTTCTTCTTCTTCTGATATTTCTATTGGGGGGAAAACCAGTTTTTCTGATGGGTTCTTTTCCATTTTACTTTTCTCGGTTTGGAGGTGAAAATTAATGATGCCCTCTACCTGTATGATAAATGTTTAATTGTTTATAAATCAATTTATTATATGTCATTTCAGAGATCATCACATTCATTGCAATTTCAGTTGCAAATAGGAGGCAAATTTATGTACTTTTGACACTGACAAACGATTATTTTTCAACAAAATTATGTTAATAAATCACCCCTGAATGAAGTTGTTTTTTCGTCGGTTCGGAGCAGGTAAACCCGTCATCATCCTGCATGGCTTGTTTGGCCTTTCAGACAACTGGGTCACCTTCGCAAAACAGCTGGGAGAGCATTACCAGGTTTTCATTCCCGACTTGCGGAACCATGGATTGTCCCCGCACAGCAAGGTGTTTGACTTTCCATCCATGGAGGATGACGTGATCGGAATGCTCGAAGACAACCACCTTGAAGATATTTATCTGATCGGTCATTCGCTGGGAGGCAAAACAGCGATGTTTTTATCGCTTCACCACCCTGAAATTGTTAAAAAGCTTGTGGTTGTTGACATTTCTCTGCGCAAATCCCCCCCCAACCGTGAACATCAGCAACTGCTCAACGCCATGATGGCCGTCGATTTCAATGTTGCCAGGTCAAGAAGTGATGTTGAAAAACAGCTGTCAGTATCGGTTAAAAGTCCTAAAATAAGGCAATTCCTGTTGAAAAATGTTTACTGGCGTGACCGGAACAGCCTTGACTGGCGGCTCAATCTCAGGGCGATCAATGACAACCTGCTGACGATTTTTGAGGGAGTGGATGTTACTGGCAGCTATGCAGGGCCAACTTTATTTATTCGCGGGGGAATGTCAGATTATATCAGGAAAGATGATGCGGATGATCTGAAAATGAAATTCCCCGGGGCCGTAATGAATACCATTGCGAATGCTTCACATTGGGTTCACGCAGATGCGCCCGGGGAATTCTACACCCTTGTCAAAGATTTCCTTGACCGCTAATAACGGATAATTTCTATTTTGGATATCGCGGTTTTAATGGTTAGAAAGACCTTATTCTTCCCGGTGGCAAAATTGGCAGTCTGGTAAATTCCATCCCCCTTTTTGGTAAATCCATCAAACTCCTTGCTGATCATGAAGGATTCAGACTTGATCTGGCACGCCGATTCCTTTGGAACCTCAACCTTGATGGATGACGCCCCCGCATTGAAGGTCATAACGGTCAACGGATTCTTGTCCCCGATTTTAATATCGATGGAGGAGGCACCGGCATCAATATTGGTCGTGTCGATTTTATAATCACGCAAATCCATCAGGATCTCCGCCGCTCCGATGTCGAAATCAAGATTCCATGATGGCTTATCACTGAGCTTTATTTCAACTTTATTTTCATTGACAGAGTGCCTGACTCCTGATTTTTCAAGTGAAAGGGAGATGTTTTTCCGGTTGTTTTCATTGGTTGTGGTGAGGGAGTAATTCCCGATGTCACCTGTTTTATTGAAAGAGAGAAAATCGGATGTTATTCCCTCCAGGTTGAAATTACCGGCAGCAGCCTCAAGTTTCAATTCACCTTTAACCATCGTGGAGTCAAAAGGTACACTGAGGTTCTGTGGCTGGTAGTTGTATGTGGAAGTGCTGTCTTCTTCATCATCCCAGTTCTGGTTGTTAAACCCCTGGAAATTGCGAAAATGGAACCATGAAGAACGCTCAGAAATACGGTTAAAAAAGATGACCGTGAACACCAGGACTGCAACAAGTGCGATGATTTTAATTACATCCTTAATGGGGAGTATGGAGATACCCCAAAGGATGAGGATCAGGGGCCACAGGCTCCACAGGGTCCGGAAACCAAATTCCAGCACCCCAAAGTTGTTCAGCATAAAAAGTACCCCGACAGCAATCAGGATAAAGGCCCAGAATACATGACGATATTTCATTGGATAGGGTTTTTAGAATTAGTTTGTATGACGGTCTCTTTTTGTAACCGCATTGATAAGCAGCCCGGCACCGATCACGATGAGGATAACGGGCCAGAGGTCTTCGAAATTGACCTGCGGAATCAACTCATCAGCAAGAAATAATACACCCAGCGTGATGAGCACCAGGCCACCGATCAAACTTCCTTTGTTCCGTTGTTTGGTTTGTGGAACCGGTGGTGGTGTGGTAAAACCAGATTCAGGGTGCGCGGTGCCGGAAGTGAAATCAGCTGATCCTGTTGAACCCTGATCTGGCTGTTGCGGATTCTGGTAAGGTTGACCGGCAACCGGCTGAATCCGAAAAGGATTTTCAGGGGTCACGATCCACAAAATAAAATAGATAAGGAATCCGCCGCCGGTAAAAGCAAGGATGACAAATGCAAGGCGGATAAGCAAGGGGTCAATCACAAAATACTCGGCAAGGCCGCCGGCAACACCGGCAAATTTGCGATCTGTAAGGCTGCGGTAAAGTCGTTTGGTCTCCATGGCAATGATTATTTGGCTAAATTCCAGATTTAGACGTCATCCATAAAAATTGGTTACAAGAAAAAGCCAGGCAGGATTATTCAGTCAATTCTTCCTTTTTCCGGAACATCCGTGAAGAAAGGAGCAGGCTTAGCTCGAACAATGCATATAAAGGAACTGCAACGATCACCTGGCTGAACATATCGGGGCTGGGCGTAATGATACCGGCAATGACCAAAATACCAATCACCACATGCTTCCTGTATTTCCGCAGATAGTCAGGTGTGATCACACCAATTTTTGTAAGGAAAAGAATGAGCACGGGAAGTTCAAATAACAAGCCCATCAGGAGCGTCATCATGGTGATGGCACTGACATAAGAAGTCAGGGCAATCTGGTTTGAAACAGATTCACTCACAACATATCCGCCAAGAAAATTAATCATCAGCGGGGCAACAATAAAGTAACTGAAAAGAACACCAAGGATGAAAAGGAAAGAGATGACAGTTACCGCTCCACGTGAACTTCTGACCTCCTGATCGCTCAACCCCGGTTTGATAAACCTCCACAGTTCCCAGAGCGCATAAGGAAGTGCCAGGATCAGCCCTGCAACCAGAGAGATGTTCATGTGTGAGGTAAACTGCCCGGCCAGGCTGATGTTGATCAGTTGAAATTGAGATGGATCGATGCAGAGTGAAGGCATGGACAACCATTCACCCAGTTTGCAGAAAGCCCTGTAAGTGATGAAAGTTTTCGATTTCGGGGCAAGAATGATGTCATCAAATAAAACATCCTTAAATATGAATGCGACAATTGAAGTGACTAAAATGGCTACAAGTACCCTCCACAACGTTCCGCGCAGCTCATCCAGATGCTCCCAGAAAGTCATCTCTTTCTCCTCTTCAGGTTCGCCATGGTTCGATCGTTTCATTCTTGCATATTATCAGAAGCAAAGGTATAGATAAAAAAAATTGCTCCCCGCGTTTGCATCAAAGATTTAACTTTGTATATTTGAATAAATAAATAAATCATGGCCGAACAACGTGAAATTATCCTGGAACAGATGCTGAAAGTCTTAAAGGATATAGAAACAAATACGTGTGATAAACAATTCTATCCCGATACAAACCTGCTT
>CAIYJU010000185.1 GCA_903926565.1 uncultured Bacteroidales bacterium | reverse complement strand
GGTGCTTCCTGCATTGCTGGTAGCAGTAAGTTCGACTGTGTAGTTGCCCAGATCATTGAAAGAAACATGAGGGGATTCTGACACATTGCTCGTGCCATCCATATAAGTAACGGTTTCAGGTGTAAATGTCCAAAACCAGGATGTAGCAACACCTGTCGTTTGATTTGTAAAAACAACGGTTGTATTTGTTTTACATGGTAATGTTGTACTTGCTGTAAAATCAGCGATAGGGGCAAGCGGAGCAAATATGAAAGCACCGACCTGGTTTTTTCTGGTACCTCCTGCAAAATATTCACCATCGGACCAAAACGTTTTACCATCACTTGGATCAATTGTCATCTGCGAATAATCACCGTATCTTGAAGAAGGATCCGATTGAACACCGTTTACAATTACATCTTCGGCAATTGTCATTGTACCCAAGGGGTCAGATGCGTATCTTCCTGTATAGCGTAAGCTAGGATGAAGCGTATTGCTAACCGATGTGTATGCCAACGCAATGTTTCCGTCAACATCCATACACATGTTCCCACTAAAGGCACTATGCCCGTCAGGTTGTGCATAGGTTCCTTCCTGATAAATTGTCCAAGGGGTGCCATCGCTTGTTTGACGCAACTCATACCAACGTATTCCGGCGTGATCATCATTGCCATCCAGATCCACTACAAAATTAAATACTACAGCATTGTACGCAGGAAATCTCCTGTACTGAGCCATGTACATGATGGTTGCCTGCAGTGCATCAATATCACTTCCTGTGGGTTGAGGCAGATTTGAGAAAGATCCTCCATCAAAAAGGCCGTCAAATGGTGCGGTATTTAATATCTGCGGGCTCGAAATAGTTGAACTGGCAGGTGTTGTCCAATTAACATTAACGGACCATATCTTTAAGTGATCAACAGACACTCCACCCCAGGCATCATCCTGCATATAAACAATCGGGGCATTTCCGGGTAAGGGAGGTGTAGGCCCGTTAGCATTAAAACTTGCCGGGCTGTAAAACCCACTTGTAATAATCCCTGTTAAAGGAAATCCTACCATTTGCGCGGTTGGATCACCCGTAAGCATCTTAGCCCTGTTAAGAGCAAATACTACCTGGCTCGATCCTGCTGAATTGGAGTCCTTATTTGATGTAATATAATAACCATCGGACCAAACAGAGAATTTTGGATAATCAGGAAAAGTATTTGTAGCAAAAGAGTATATGTACCAGCCATCATTTACAGGATCAGATCCTTTGCATACAGCTACTTTAAATCCATTAGAATAAAATTCTGTAATAATGAACCTGTCAGCAAACGGGTCGTACATAACAATAGGGTCACCATCAGAACTATTGAATAGTGTTGATAATGATGCAGCTGGAGCAAGTGGATTCCCGGCTTTATCCCAAATTCGGAATGATGTGTTCCAGGAGTTTACAAAATGATTTGGTCCAACAGCACCAGTAGGGTCAGTAGGGGTAACATTTGAACTGGCTGCCACAAATGTTAGTATGGGAGATTTCCCTTTTGTTTGTTTTGCTTTTGTTTGCTGCTGCCATAGTGGATCATTCCCTTTAGGCAATCCTTTTCCCGGGATGGAATTATTTTTACCCCACCTTTTTGGGTTAGCTTCCCTCGATATGTTTTCGTCAGGAGTAAATGTTCCATTGGCAATCTGGGAAGCTATGGATGGAACTTCAACCATGTATTCGGCCACACCTACAAGTGTTGCTTTTTGTAACACATCAGTCTCCTGAGCCCGCATTTGCATGCCAGATAAGGCAAACAATGCTGTAAGTAGTAAAAAATAGTAAATTGAGTTTTTCATATGAGTTTTGTTAAAGTTTAAAATTGAAGTTCGTGTAGTTTAGAGAGGGTCAAAATTAGATATATTATTGATTGTTAAGACCAGATTATCTTTTTTGGACGAAATTAAATTTTTTAGATATGGCACATAAAATCAGCTTTGAACTTACAAATTTTGTTTCCCGAATAACCGCATGAATGAACTAATTTTGTCAGGTTTTATATTCAGCAAGGCTACTTTCAGATTTCCTCAAGTACAAAATACATTAAGGAAAGGG
>CAIYJU010000184.1 GCA_903926565.1 uncultured Bacteroidales bacterium | reverse complement strand
CCTCCATTAAATGAGCCAATCCAAATATTTCCATTTCTGTCCTTTAAGCCCACACCAGCATTATTATCGGTAAGCCCATTTTTCTTTGTTAAATGGGTAAATGCCCCATTCTTGTATTTGAAAATTCCATTTCCGTCATTGCTTATCCACATATTTCCATCATTATCCTCTACAAACCCTCCTGCACTTTTTATTGAAAGCATAGGTTCTGCATTTTCTACCACTGTGTTTGGCAACAAAAAAGGAGTAAACTTTTTTCCATCAAAATGACTAACGCCTCGAACTGAACCAACCCAAATCAGTCCTTTAGAATCAACTGCTAATCCCCAAATCTCCTCATCTTGCAAACCTACTTCTGTTGAATATGTAGTAAATTTTTCTCCATCATATTTTACAAGCCCAGAAGACGTTCCAAACAAAATATTGCCAACTTTATCTTCTATGATTTTTCTAATAGCCAGCCACTTTGGACTTTGTTCAATAGTAACTCTTTCAAGTGTTTTACCGTCGTAGCGTATAATCCCATTTCCATTTGTTCCAAACCAATAATTTCCTTTTGTATCTTGATACATACACCTGACAAATTCACTTACCATTCCATTTAAATTGGTGTGTATTTGCGGAAACGTCGTAGCTTGTTTTAAATTGGATGATTGGTTGTTTAGTCCATTTTCAATTTTATCATTAACTGGTTTTTCTTTCACTTGTCCTGTGCAGGGTAAGATTTGAAAAGTCAAAACAATTAAAATTAAGTTTCTTGTTATGGATATTTTATTACTTGCAATGCTTATCATATTGTTGGTTTTATAATTGTTGCTGACACTTATGCTAACCGCCATATGGCTGGAATTGTAACTATAAGGGTAATACTAATTCAACGCCTAAGCAGTAAATATACATGATGTCTTGAACATACTAATCTTTTTCATAAGAGAATCGTACTTTTGATCTTTTAATCAAGACCTTACCAAATGACTTCAGAAAATCCATTCAGATACCAGACCAGGGTCGTAAACATCGGAAACCTTCCAATGGGGGGCGATTACCCGGTGCGTGTTCAGTCGATGACAAATACCGACACGCTCGACACAAAAGCGACTGTTTCGCAGGCCATCCGCATGATTGAGGCAGGTTGCGAGTATATACGTATTGCGGTTCCTTATATGAAGGAGACTGAGAACCTGCTGGAAATTAAAAAAGAACTGCACCGCCGGGGTTACAGTACCCCCATCATTGCCGACGTTCACTTTAACGCACAAATTGCGGAAGTCGCAGCCACGATTGCTGAAAAGGTTCGAATCAACCCCGGCAACTATATCCCGTTGCGTGTTGCACGCCAGGAGTCATCTGATAACAAACCCGGGTTTGCATTGGACCAGTTGGACCAGCGCCTCTCCCCGCTCCTGAAAATCTGCAAGGAACATGGCACGGCGATCCGCATCGGGGTAAATCACGGCTCGCTCTCCGAACGGATCATGAACCTGTTTGGCGATACCCCCCTGGGCATGGTCGAATCAGCACTTGAATTTGCCGCTGTTTGCGAAAGCCACTCTTTTCATAACCTTGTTTTTTCATTAAAAGCCAGCAACATCAGGATGATGATCGCTGCCAACCGCCTTTTTGTTGCACGAATGCAGCAGGCAGGGATGAACTACCCGATTCACCTGGGGGTTACAGAAGCCGGTGCCGGGGAAGACGGACGTATCAAATCGGCTATTGGCATCGGCAGCCTGCTGGCCGATGGAATCGGGGATACGATCAGGGTCTCGCTTACTGAAGATCCCGAATTCGAAATTCCGGCTGCATACAGCATCCTTCAGTCGGCAGGTGTGCGAATAACCAAAACTGAGTTTATCGCCTGCCCTTCGTGTGGCAGGACTCAATACAACATACAGGATGTGTTTCAACACATACAGGAAAAAACCTCACACCTGAAAGGGTTGAAAATCGCGGTGATGGGCTGTGTCGTGAATGGCCCCGGTGAAATGGCTGATGCCCATTATGGAATCGTGGGTGCCGGAAGCGGCAAAATACATGTTTACAAGGGACAGAAACTGGTCAAAAAAAATATTGATGAGGCAATGGCGGCAGAGGCGCTGATTGAATTGATCAAAGAGTCGGGAGATTGGGTTGACTAGACCCTGTCACAACCCTGATACACCTTGGCACTATCTCAAATGTAAACGGCGTATGCCCGAGCGACTCTCCGTCGGTTTCAAGGAAAACCTTCCCCGTTGACCGGATCCTGATATTTTCACCTTTATAGGTTTCAACCATCGGAAGGTTCACCAGCGAACCGTCGAACAACTTCCGCGCATAACGCACTACTACCCACTTTGAGGCTCTTTTGATCAGGGTCACATCAAGCAACCCATCATCAGGAATGGCATAAGGAACCTGCATCATCCCTCCCCCGTTGTATTTGCAGATTCCGACATTCATTGAAAAAATATCACCCTTGTATGCCGGTTTCCCGTCAACTTCAACCACTGCCTCAATGAATTTATACTGGAAAAGACTTGCAAAAACAAAGTACATGTAAGTGAGTGGCCCGCCAAGTCCCTTTTCCTTAATCATGTTGGTCTTTTTTGCCACAAGGGCGTCATAGCCCATGCCCGCCACATTCATGAACCAGCGTTGCATCCTGACCTCCTTCTGATAATAGGTCACTTTTCCTGCATCCTGTATAAAAGTCTTTTTCTGTTTGAGAATATAAATTGCTTTTAAATAATCAAACGGAATATCGAACATGCGGCACCAGTCGTTCCCGGTTCCAACGGGAATCATCGCCAGCGTTACGTTGGGCGTGGAACCTGAGGCTGAAGCCTCAGGATAAGACATGACGCCATTGAGCACTTCGTTGAGCGTGCCATCTCCCCCTACCACACAGATGTTTCTCCATCCGTTTGCGATGGATTCGGCGGCAATCCCTGTGGCATGGCCCCGCCCGGTGGTGAGCCTGAAATCGAAATCCACTTTCTCCGCAACGAGCAGCCGTTGAATTTTCGGCCAGTCCCTCGTTCCCTTCTTCACCCCGGCATTGGGGTTTACGATCATGAGCCATTTTTCTGAAGATTCGGTTTGCATGTTTTTAGATTAAATATCCTGGTGAAAAATAGGGTCTTTTTCCTTCCTGGTAAAAAGAAACAATGAATAAAAAATGGCAAAAAACGACACCCCTGTTTGTGTTTCAATGGTATCTCCGGCCAGCATGGATGAAACGGAAATTATCAGGAAAACCAGGAAAAAATAATCATCAAACCGATGGAGCACAAAAGGCGGATAACACAAAGAGAACAGAAACCAGAGGAAACCAAAAAGCCCGAAACCGATAAAAATGGATAGAAACTGGTTGTGTGACCGCCATCGCTGATCCGGCGACAATTTGGTATGCATCTTTTCATATTGCGCCTTGAATGCAAGGTTCATATCACCAGTCCCCACTCCGGTGATCCAGTTTTCGCTGATGATCCCTACCGAAGCTTTCCAGAACTCGAAACGCTGCATGAGGGTCGAGCCCGTCGGGTTGCCTGTTTCCCGGTAATTGTCAAATCCCCACAGGAACTCATAAATCCTGCCACGAATACTGAATTCATCCCTGAAAATATAGTTGGCGATTCCTTTTTCGATGGCATCGACCTCTTCCGGTTTCAGCCGTTCAATGGCATCGGCGTCTTTCCGCCAGCCTTTTGAGGTAAGGTAGCGAACAATGGTAAAAGCAACTGTTTCATTCTTCTTATTGAGGCTGTCGAATGATATCCGGCTTCGTTTTTGCCATGCACCGCGCATCTCATCCCATTGGATATAGATCCAGAGATAATTCCCGTTTTCTGTCTGAGTGGAAGCGACATTATGAATATAGGGATTGCCGCGCGATGTTTTCTGGTCCAGTTTTGTGAAATCCACCGGGTTCACATGATAATAATTCCTGACAAACGACCGTAGCGACAGGAACAAACCGGTGATGATAACCAGGATGCCCAGGATCAGGATCGTTTTCATCAGGCGGTTCCTGGTTTTAAAAATCAACACAGGGATCAATACCAGCATGGTTATCAAGGTAACTGACAGCCCGGTAAACGATTGGGATGTAATTATGTAGATAATAAACCAGGTCAAAATCAACAGCATAAGACCCTTTTGCCACAATAAAAGTAAACCCCGGTTAAAGATGAAAAAAAGGAGTGAATAGATGCTGAGCGTCAGCAGCAAACTGAATATAATATGGGATACGTTGTGGGAAACTTCACGGATATCGACAAAATGGTGAATGGAAATCATCCATGTATTATAGCCAGACCTGACAAGTACGGCCAGTACAAACAAAAACATATACCTGTAAAAACTCTTTCTGTCAATGGCCTCCGATGTAGAAAGAAGCAATGGCAGCAGAAGTATGGGAAACTTGGTCCGCAGATCTTTAAATGCATAATCAAAGTCGGTGGTAAAAAAAAGTCCCAGGATATGGAACAGGAAGATCGAACTGAAGATCAACGCGGGTCTGTTCTTTGCAAATTGTTTAAATCCGGTGACTATTCCATTGAATAACAGAAAGAATGACAACGGGACGCTGTTCAGCACTGACCGCAATGTCAGGCGTTCGTGCAAAGATGCTATTAACCTCCTCCAATCAAATCGTTCGACGATCCATCCGCCCGCCATCATCATCTGGCCAATGCTCAGTCCGAGTTTTGAGAATGGCAGTGATGCGATGATCACCGCCAGGGAGAACAGGTACCAATAGCGTTCAAATTGCTTCCAGGTGATGGCCATTTACTTTTTCATTTTAATTGAAAAGTGGTCCCAATCCATCCCCATGGTGAATGAATCACGGAAAAGCTGCAGCTCCCCTGCTGAAAATGTGACTGTTTCTACCGACTCTTTCCCAGCCTCGGCCGCCCAAATCACTTTTCCTTTGGAATCGATTGCCACGGAGTCGCCGGAATGCCAGATCCCGTGTCCATCGTCGCCAACCCGGTTGACTCCGGCCACATAAGCCTGATTTTCTATGGCTCTGGCAATCAACAACATTTTCCAGGCATATTCGCGGATTGCCGGCCAATTGGCCAGGCAAACCATCAGATCATATTCATACGTTCCTTCACTCCAGGTGTTCTTACTCCAAACCGGGAACCGAAGATCGTAACAGATAATTGGCGATATTTTCCAGCCATTCACCTCCATGATCAGCTTTTGATGGCCACCGGTAAAAACCTTTTGCTCTTCACTTAAACGGAAAAGGTGCCGCTTGTCGTATGTCTGAAAATTCCCGTCGGGATGCATGCAAACCAGGCGGTTATAACAACGGTCACCCTCCCGGATCAGCAAAGTGGCCATGATGACTGCATTTTTTTCCATGGCCTTGAGGCGAAGAAACTGCATGGAAGGGCCATCCATCGCTTCGGCACACTTTGACGGATTGATTGAAAAACCCGTGTTAAACATCTCCGGCAACAGGATCAGATCGGTTGATTCGCTGACCTGGTTTAACAGGTGGTCAAAATGGATAAGGTTTTTCTGAGAATCCTCCCAGAAAAGGTTGGTCTGTATAAGGGTTACGCTGAGATCTTGCATGTTCCGGCCTTTGTAAATCAAGGTAAAATTAAAAATTATATGTGTTGTCGTCTTTAAATATTTTAATTTTGCTAAGCTAAACTAAATGTACTTCCCCATGCAAACAATTGACAATTTTACTTTTAAGGATAAAAAGGCGTTGATCAGGGTTGATTTCAATGTACCGCTCGACAGCCAGAATCACATAACAGATACCAACCGCATTGATGCGACCATTCCAACCATCACCAAAATTCTGAATGATGGTGGCGCAGTGATCCTTATGTCACACCTTGGACGGCCCAAGGGCGGACCGGAAGAAAAATTCTCCCTGAAACATCTGATTCCATACCTTTCACAAAAGCTGAACAGACCGGTAAAGTTTGCCGATGATTGCATCGGGCAGTCGGCCACCGACCTTGCCGGTTCACTAAAATCCGGAGAGGTCCTGCTCCTGGAAAACCTCCGCTTTTACAAGGAAGAGGAAAAAGGTGACCGTGAATTTGCCGGGAAATTATCTGTTCTGGGCGACATGTATGTGAACGATGCCTTCGGGACTGCACACCGCGCCCATGCTTCAACAGCCATCATCGCCGAATTTTTCCCAAAAACAAAGATGTTCGGTTATGTGATGGCCAACGAGATCATCAATATCGACAAATGCCTGAAAGACGGCAAACGGCCCATTACGGCCATTCTTGGCGGAGCCAAGGTTTCGACCAAGATCGAGATTATCAACCACCTGATGGATAAGGTTGACAACCTCATCATCGGGGGTGGCATGATGTTTACCTTCATCAAGGCACAGGGTGGCGAAATCGGTGCATCCATGGTTGAAGATGATTACCTTGAAATGGCAAAAAGTATTGTAGAACGTGCAAAGGAAAAGGGGATAAATCTTTACCTTCCCCAGGATGCCGTGCTGGCAGATGCGTTTTCAAATGATGCCAATAAAAAGACCAGCAGCGCTTTCGACATCCAGGTTCCCTGGATGGGACTTGATATCGGGCCGTCGGCCTGTGCCAAGTTCAACCATGTCATTGAGCAATCAGGAACAATCCTCTGGAACGGACCGATGGGCGTATTTGAAATGAACAACTACGAGGCAGGAACGAAATTTATCGCGCTGGCCCTGGTTAAAGCTACAGAAAATGGTACCTTCACGCTGGTCGGTGGCGGTGATTCCGTTGCTGCGATCAACAAATATGGCCTTGCTGAAAAAGTAAGCTATGTCTCCACCGGTGGCGGCGCCATGCTTGAATACATCGAAGGCAAGGAGTTACCTGGCATCAAGGCAATTCTGGACTGATTGAACACTTGTTAAAAGTGATATTCAAAAAGTAAGTTTTTCAGGGAATTTAATCTCTCCTCCGAAAGTTTTCATCAGTTTCGGGAATATTTTCTCAACACGGCTGAAAAAACATGATCCTTTCTGATCCTTTTCCGTTAGCCATTTCCCTTTGGGATCAACGCTTTTAATGATAAAAATCAGGATGCTGACCAGGATCACCCCCTTGATCAGTCCAAGCACCGCTCCGCCAAGATGGTTAAAGAAACCCATGCCAACAACCGTCACAAGTCTTTCCGTTAGTTTCGCCACCAGCATCACCGCGATCACAACCAATACAAAGGTGATGGTAAAGGAAAGGATGGGAAGCCATTTTCGGGATGGACGAAGGTGTTCCATGAGGGTCGCATCCAGGTAGTTGGAAAAATGAACAGCCACGTAAATGCCGAGGATCAGTGCGGCAACCGAGGCCAGGGAAATGATGATTCCCCTGCGGTAGCCCTGGATCAGGAACAAGGCAAGAATGACAAGAAGGATGTAATCTATAAAATTCAGGGACATGTATTATCGCTTTAGCCTGGATGTTAATTCTGTTCCGAAAACAAATTCATTTAATTCTGCATTGTCTGAGTGCAGGATGGTCTCCTTATCGCCCTTCCACCATAGTTGTCCCTTGTAAATATAAGCCACACTGTCGCCGATGCTGAGCACCGAATTCATGTCGTGGGTGTTGACAATCGTGGTAATTTCATACTCTTCAGTGATTTCCCGGATAAGATGGTCGATCACGCCCGAAGTATGGGGGTCGAGCCCGGAATTGGGTTCATCACAAAAAAGGTACTGCGGCTTCATGGCGATGGCGCGGGCGATGGCAACACGCTTGCGCATGCCCCCGCTGAGTTCGGAGGGCATCAGCCGGTTGGCATTGTCAAGGTTTACACGTTTCAGCACGAAGTTGACCCTGTCAAGTTTCTCGTCAGGGGTCTCCTTGGTGAACATATTCAACGGGAACATCACATTCTCCTCCACATTCATTGAATCGAACAGTGCCCCGCCCTGAAACAGCATCCCGATCTCTTTTCGCAGGGTTTTGCGCTGTTCGAAGTTCATCCCGGTGAAATTCCGTTTGTCATACAACACCATCCCGGTGTCAACTTCGAATAATCCAACAAGGCACTTCATCAGCACCGTTTTCCCCGAACCGCTCTGACCTATGATCAGGTTGGTCTTCCCTTTTTCGAAGGTACAGGTAAGATCCTTCAGCACATGGTGATCTCCAAAGGTTTTGTTTATGTTCCGGGCTTCGATCATGTGAGCAGAAGTTGTGTTAACACCAGGTTGAACAAAATGATGATGACACTGCTGAAAACCACGGCCTTGGTACTTGCCTGGCCGACTTCGAGAGCGCCTCCCTGGGTGATATACCCGTAAAATCCTGAAACCGAAGAGATGATGAAGGCAAAGAATATTGTTTTTGTGATGGCATAAAAAATGGTATAACCCATGAAACCATCGCGCATCCCCTGAACAAAATCATTGGAGGATGAAAGTCCTGTTGCGATCATGGCAAGCCAGCCTCCCAGGATGCCCATCCACATGCTGAAGACGATGAGCACCGGATTGATTAAAATGGAGGCGGCTATTTTGGGGAATATCAGGTAGTTTGCCGAATTAACCCCCATGATCTCCAGGGCGTCGATTTGTTCGGTAACCCGCATGGTGCCGATTTCAGAGGCGATCCGCGACCCGACTTTCCCGGCGAGGATCAGGCTCATGACCGTGGGTGAAAACTCGAGGATGGTGCTCTGCCTGACCGTGAAGCCCACCATCGACATGGGGATCAGCGGGCTGGTAATGTTGTATGCCGTCTGGATGGCGACAACCGCCCCCATGAACGCGGAGATGAACGCCACAATGCCCAGTGATTCGAGGCCGAGACTGTTTATTTCGGTCATTAGCTGGTTCCAGAAGATCCTGCGCTTCTGCGGGCGGCTGAAGACCTTTTGCATCAGCAGCACATAATTCCCGATGGTGGTGAAAACCTTTAGCATAAAATGTTTTTGCTAAAGTACCAAAAAAGTATCAATTGGCGTTTGTTGGTTGGGAAATACGGGAGGGCTGCGGAATTATAAATATGAGTACCTTTATCGATTAAAAAAAGGTTAATGAAGATATCCGGGATTAGGTTGATATTGATAACCGGAGCGGTTATCCTCCTTCTGATGGCTGAAGCGTGCAGTTCTTCGCGATATCCTTCTCACCGGTCAGGCCATCCGAAAGGGTGTGACTGCCCGAGGTTCAAATAGGTTTGATGAAATTACCTCATTCTATCACTTCCTCACCTCATTAATAATTATTAAAATCTTACCTTTGTAACAGGGAATCAAAATCCGATGGACCATCTGTTTTCTCAACATGCTCTTAAACAAATGGATTTGAGGGGTATACCGATGGAAAATGTTGAAAGTATTATTGCCCGACCTGATCAGAAACTTGAACATGATAATCTGATGGTCCTTCAAAGTATCGTCAGGGACATCAACGAGCAACGGTTCCTCATCAGGGTATTTCTAAATATCAACAAAACACCTGCATTGGTTGTAACGGTTTACAAAACTTCAAAAATAGAAAAGTATTATGAAGGTAAAATATGATCAGGAGGTAGACATTCTCTACATTCAGTTCTCGGATGAAAAAATTGGCGAGAGTGATGAGGATAAACCCGGAATTATCATTGACTATAACGCTGCGGGAAATATTATTGGGATTGAGGTTTTGAATGCATCCAAGAAAATGCCGCAACCGATGAAATTTGAATATGAAGTTGCATAAACTTTAACATATCCTGGTGCAACTCTCTCTATTTCAATCAAAACCACCTTCAACCAAACCTGGCACAGTCCATCTTGAAGAGAAGATCAGGCTGGTGCTTGGCCCCCGGCTACCGGCAGCCGCCCTGGAAAATGTAGTTGCGCAAATCACCCAAAACCCCATCAGCCTGAAGGTTGTGCGGGAACGCACCTCCAAATCGGGCGATTACCGGCCACCTCACCGGAGTGAGCCTGCACGCATCACCGTGAACGGCAATCTCAATCCTTATGCCTTCCTCATCACACTGGTTCATGAACTGGCGCATCACCATGTAAATACCGATCATGCAGAATCATTGAAAAAATTCACCCTGCGCAGAAAAACAAAGCCGCTGCCCCATGGAAAAGAGTGGAAGGCCAAATTCATCCTGCTGATGAAACCTTACCTGAATCCGGAGGTCTTTCCCCCCGACCTCCTCCCCGTCCTGAACCAGTATCTTGAGAACCCCAAAGCTTCATCCTCTGCCGATCACCATCTTTCCAAAGTGTTGAAAAAACATGACCCTCCCGACGAAACCCGGCGCCTGGAAGAACTCCCGTTCGACGCAGTTTTCACGCTCCACGGCAGGAAAACATTTCAGAAGAAAGAGAAAGTAAGAACCCGCTACCGTTGCATTTGCCTGACCAATAACAGGGTATATCTGGTTAGTGCAGGGGCACCGGTGAAGGAATTGTTTTAATAATTTTGCAACGCTGGTCTGATTGTCAGGATTTTACCAAAACATTTATGGTGGTGTTTTCATTCAATTTTAATATCTTTACAGGATCAGGATATTGAGCGCTCTTTTTCCCGTATCACCATGATCTCTTAACCGAAAGTCGGAATGAAGAATTTCATTTTGTTCATAATTGGGTTATTCTTGTTAGATATCACTGTTGCTCAGAATTGGAAATGGATGAATCCATTACCCCAGGGCAATACTTTAAATGATATAAAATTCACGAATGACAGTATTGGTTATGCAGTTGGAGCCAAAGGCACCATACTTAAAACAACAAACGGAGGAGCACAGTGGACTTTTCTGAATTCAAGCATTTCAACAAGTTTAAATTCTGTTTTTTTCGTAAACTCCACAACGGGTTATGCCGCAGGTGATACTGGTACTATTATCAAAACCATTGATGGAGGCTTACAATGGATACAACAGAATCCGGGATTCACAGATTTGCTGTGCGCTGTTTGTTTTACGGATTTAAATACTGGATATGTTGTTGGCGGAATTGGTAAAATATTTAAAACAACCAATGGAGGAACCAACTGGACCCTGCAAAATCCCGGTATTTCTGTTGCATTAAACGCTGTTTTTTTTACCGCTCCCGATACAGGATTTATAGCTGGACGGAGTGGAACAATTTTGAAGACCACCAATGGTGGGACGAACTGGACCATTTTGAATTCAGGGACAACCAGTCCTTTAAATTCATTCTTTTTCCTAAATGCAAATACAGGATACGCAGTTGGAAACAACAACACTATTTTAAAAACCATTAATGGCGGAACTACCTGGACAATCACTCATGCCGGAACATGGCCGACAGATTTCAACGCTGTTTTTTTTACCAATACCAATCAGGGTTGTGTGGCTGGAAGTGGAAGTGTGATGATAACCAACGACGGAGGGGTAACCTGGGTCGATACGTATACAGGGATTAATGTTTATTCTAATTTCAGGTCCACCTATTTCATAAATAACTTAAGGGGATATGTGGTTGGAGATTTCGGAATTATTTTGACATGTGCAAATGGCGGTTTTTCGTGGAATCGTCAATCCCAAGGAACATTATACAATCTTCATTCAGTTACTTTTACAGATGCAAATACAGGATATGCAGTTAGCGAAGGCAATGATGTCAATATCAACAGTGCCATACTGAAAACTATAAATGGAGGTGTAACATGGTCAATTCAAAATTCCGGGACTTTGAAAAAATTATTTTCTGTTTGCTTCCCAAGCCCGGAGGTTGGGTATATTGCTGGAAAGGAGGGTGTGATTTTGAAAACCACCAATGGAGGTACAAATTGGGGATTACTGAATTCGGGGAATTATTTTTCTATTAAGTCCCTGCATTTTCCGACTACCAGTATCGGATATGCTGTTGGATTTCGTTTCGGGGCATCCGGTTCAGTCATGAAAACCGTTGATGGTGGCCTTACCTGGACTTTTCCGGCAATAGCTTCCCCGTACGATTTAAACGCCATTTATTTCAATAGCAGCGATACAGGGTATGCCGCCGGATACCATGGTTATATAGTGAAATCTACAAATGGGGGGTTCACCTGGAACACGCTGCCCTCAGGAACCCTGTATGATTTATATGCTGTTTCATTTCCTGATATCACAACCGGCTATGCAGTGGGCGCAAGCGGTACAATCTTAAAAACCACAGATGGAGGAAACAATTGGGTAATCCAGTCCTCCGGAACAACGAACCAATTAAACTCGGTCCATTTTGCAGACGCCTTTAGTGGGTATGTAGGCGGTGAAAATGGTACGATCCTGAAAACCTTTGATGGAGGAATAAGCTGGGTCATTGAGTCTTCCGGAACTTCAAATAGTTTAAATTCTGTATATTTTACTGATTCGAATACCTGTTATGCTGTTGGATATGGGGGAACAATCCTGAAAACCATAAATGAGGGTGGAGTAGGTTTGAATGAAAACTCAATGATCACCAAACAAATTTTACCTTATCCAAATCCTGCACATAATAAATTTTCCATTCAACAATTGGAACCACCATTTCAATATCAACTATCTGTCTTTAACCTCAATGGTCAGGAACTGCTCAGAAGTATTATTACTGAAACTGAACCATGGATTGATATGGGTGACATGCCCGGCGGGGTATATTTTATCAGATTGTCCAATGAAAGGTCAGTCAGAATGGGAAAGATTCTTAAACAGTAAAGGAATTTTCAAAATAATATTTGAACTGCCCTTGAAAAGGAACTACCCTCACAACATCCCTCAATATCGATCCCCGCCTACGATTTATTCCAATCGCAACCCGTAAATCGTAAATCGTAAATCTTTTTCCTTATGTTTGTATGAAATTTAACTCTTCCGGTATGGCAAAGTCAAAACACAACTACTGCGTGATCATGGCTGGCGGCATCGGCGCCCGGTTCTGGCCCATGAGCAGAACAACCCATCCAAAACAATTCATTGATATCCTGGGAACCGGCGAAACGCTGATTCAGCAGACGTATAAAAGGTTCAAACGGATATGCCCCCGGGAAAATATCTACATTGTCACCAACGAGATTTACAAATCGCTCGTGCAAAAACAGATTCCCGAAATTGCAAGCCAGCAGATCCTGATGGAACCTTCCCGCCGCAACACTGCACCGTGTGTTGCCTACGCAAATTACTGCATCCTTGAACGTGACCCGGATGCACGCATCGTGGTAGCTCCCTCCGACCATATCATCCTCAAAGAGGATATTTTCCTGCACAATGTTGAATCAGCCCTGAATGCCGCCACCGAAAACGACTGGCTGCTCACCCTCGGCATACGTCCAAGCAGGCCTGACACCGGTTATGGCTACATCCAGTACGTCGATGGCAAAAAACACGTTTACCCGCCGGAACCACAGATCAGGAAAGTAAAAACTTTTACCGAAAAACCAAATCTCGAACTTGCGGAAACTTTTCTGAAATGCGGTGACTTCCTCTGGAATGCCGGCATCTTCATCTGGTCGCTGAAAAGCATCATGAAAGCCTTCGAAAAACACCTTCCCGAGGTGGATATGCTGTTCAGGCAAGGGATTGGAAAATACGGCACCAAAGACGAAAAAGCCTTCATAGCAAGTACTTACACTGTATGCAAGAGCATCTCCATCGACTACGGTGTGATGGAAAGCGCCGACAATGTTTACGTACTCGCAGCGGATTTTGGCTGGTCCGACCTGGGCACCTGGGGGTCACTTTATGAAAACCGCACCCGGGACCAACATGGCAATACCGTTGTGGGAAAAAATGTGATGATGTATGATTCCTCCAACTGCATTGTCAACATGCCGAAGGACAAAGTGGTGGTACTTGAAGGCCTCAACGACTATATCGTTGTTGAATCCGAAAACGTTCTTTTGGTTTGCAAGAAATCAGATGAGCAGCAGATCAGGCAGTTTGTGAATGATGTAATGCTGGAAAAAGGGGAGAAATATGTATAACCAGTTGAAAATAAATTTCCTGGAATACCGTTAATGGAGTTGCATCCCCGCGGGATTTCCCGGGCCAACAAAACACCTTTGTGTACTTCGTGATTCCTTTGTGTACTTCGTGGTAAAAATAAAAAATTTAACCACAAAGGACTCAAAGGCCACACAAAGGACGCGAAGTAAAAAGACCTGTCAGTGGATATATACCTCAAAAAACGGCGCTGGAAATTATTTCTGTTTGCCTTCGCCATTCTTATTGTAGCAGCATCACTCTATTACACCAGCATCCTGGTGAATGAGATCCGGAAAGATGAACGGAAAAATGTCGAGATCTGGGCCGATGCCATCCATCAGAAAGCCGACCTGGTAAACTACACCAACAATCTGTTTGAACAGCTGAAAAACGAAGAACGAAAGAGGGTTTCGATTGTTGCCGAAGCCCAGCGCCGCATTCTGACTGCCACGTCAAATGAAGATCTCAACTTTTTTCTTAGCATCATCGGCGAAAATACGACCATCCCGGTCATCGTAACAGACGAGAGCGGGAAAATCATGACCTCCCGTAATACAAACCTGGGTGATTCGATAAAAATACTTGAAGGAACCCTGAAGCAGGAATTTTCCGCCTACCCTCCCATCGTGGTGAATTACCTTTATAACACCAAGATTTACCTGTATTATAAGGATTCCAACATCTTTGCCAAACTGAAAAGCGTTCTCGACGACCTGATAAAATCCTTTTTCTCTGAAGTGGTTATAAATTCTGCCTCTGTCCCGGTCATCATTACCGACAGCACAGGTAAAAAGGTTTATCAATCGGGAAATATCCCCGAAAACAAACTTCAGGATAAAGCCTGGGTAGCGAATACGCTGAAAACAATGGCCTCACAGAACACTCCCATTAAGATTGATCTCTCAGATACAGGAGTACATTATATCTTTTACCAGGATTCATTCCTCCTTACTCAGCTGAACTATTATCCAATCGTTCAATTGGGGGTGATTTTTGTGTTCCTGCTCATTGCATACCTGCTTTTCAGCTATGCCCGCAAATCTGAACAAAACCAGGTATGGGTCGGCATGGCCAAAGAGACTGCGCACCAGCTTGGAACACCGCTCTCTTCAATGGTCGCATGGATGGAGCTGTTAAAACTGAAGGGACTGGATGAAGAGACCATCTCTGAAATAGAAAAGGATGTTCAGCGGCTGGAGACCATCACCGACCGCTTTTCTAAAATCGGATCTACTGCCAAACTCCAGAAGACAAATATCGTTGCCGTTGTGTATAATACGGTAGGATACATCCGCTCCAGGATTTCTGCAAAGGTCGTTTTCGACATTAAACCTGAACCGGATCAGGAAATCATGATCCCGCTCAACCTCCACCTGTTTGAATGGGTCATTGAAAATATATGCAAAAATGCCGTAGATGCAATGGAAGGAAACGGAACAGTGAATATTGAGATAACCGATGACGTTGACCATATCCACATCGACATTGGCGATACCGGCAAGGGGATTCCCAAATCACGGTTTAAGACTATTTTCAGACCCGGATATACAAGCAAAGCCCGGGGCTGGGGTCTCGGACTGACCCTCACAAAGCGGATCGTTGAAAACTATCATTCAGGGAAGATCTTTGTGAAATCCTCCACCATCAACAAGGGAACTACCTTCCGCATTGTCATGAAAAAATAGGTTCGTGGCAGGTATCTACATCCATATTCCATTTTGCCGGCACAAATGCCACTACTGCAACTTCTTTTCGCTGGCTTCACAAAAACAGAAAGTTCCGTTTCTGGAGGCGCTGAAAAAGGAGATTGCGCTGAGGCGGAATTACCTTGGGGAAGAACAGGTGAATACGGTGTATTTCGGTGGGGGAACGCCATCGGTTTATCGGCCGGGGGAGTTGCAGGAGGTGCTTGCCTCGGTAATTAGTCCCTCTCACGCTGGAGTAAACACCTCACCCCCTGCTTCTCCCGGAACCAAAAGCACCTCACCCCCTGCCCCCTCTCCTGGAGGAGAGGGGAGCGTGCTGCCAGAGTATACGCTGGAGTTGAATCCGGATGATGTGACGGAGGAGTATGTGGAAGAACTCAGGGATACCTGGTTCAACAGGTTCAGCCTGGGCGTGCAATCATTTGATGATGATGACCTGGCGTTTCTGAACAGGTCGCATTCGGCTGAACAAGCGATACTGGCAGTCAAACGACTTCAGAAAGCGGGATTCGAAAACATCAGCATCGACCTGATATATGGAATTCCGGGGGCAGAAAAAATCCGTTGGCTGAGAAATCTTGAAACCGCATTTTCACTGGGGGTTCCGCATATTTCAGCCTATGCGCTGACTGTAGAGCCAAAAACCCCGCTGGAATGGATGATCTCCAGGCAAAAATCTGCCCCGGTCAGCGATGAATCGCAGGTTGAACAGTTCAAAATTCTGATGGAAAAATCGCGGGAAAACGGATTTCAGCAGTATGAAATCTCCAATTTTTCAAAACCGGGGATGCATGCCATTCATAACACCAACTACTGGAACGGGATTCCCTACCTTGGGCTTGGCCCGTCAGCACACAGTTACAATGGTGCATCGCGGAGATGGAACATTTCCAACCTGTCGAAATACATCGAAAACCTGGATAAAGGCGTTCTCCTGTATGAAGAAGAGGTGCTGACCAACATCCAGAAATACAATGAATATGTAATGACTTCGCTTCGAACGATGTGGGGGTGCAACCTGGAAAAAATACTGGATGAAGTACGAAGTGCGGAGTACGAGGTAATCAGTAAACGTGCTGCATGCTTTGTTCAGCAGGGGTTGCTGACTGAACACGCCGGGGTGTATTTCCTGACGGATGAGGGAAAGTTGTTTGCTGATGCGGTGGCTTCGGAGTTGTTCTTATGATTGCGGCTCAATCCCGTCCACTGCTTCTCGAAAACCTCAGAAAAGTCCCCAGCGGCAACCTCCGTTTTCCCCGGTCGCTGAAATAGAATTCACCGCTCTGCATTCCGGGGATATCGCCAAACCTTGTCCTGACAAGGTTCTCGCAAATCAGCGCAGAAAAACCCATGGAATAGAGACTCAGCACAAAAAAACCGTGTTCCGGTTCAAGGATCTCCTTGCATATTGCGATGATTTCATCGATGGAATCCTCCAAAATCCATTTCTCCCCGTCGGGGCCCCTGCCATACGCCGGCGGATCGAGGATGATGCCGTCGTATCGATTGCCCCGCTTCACCTCACGGCGCACGAAATTCATGGCATCCTCCACCACCCAGCGGATGTTGTCGAGATTACTCGCCTCCATCATCTCTTTGGCCCATGAGATCACCGGCTTTACAGAGTCAACATGCACCACATCGGCTCCTGCTGCCTTGGCTGCCAGGGAGGTACCTCCGGTGTATGCAAAGAGATTAAGCACTTTCAGGGGTGAACGGGTGAGCGGGTGAGCGGGTGAACCTTCATTTTTGCCGTTTGCATTTTGCTCTTTGCTCTTTGCACTTACCTGGTCATACACATAATTCCAGTTGATCGCCTGCTCCGGAAACACCCCGATATGCCCGAACGCCGTGAGACCCAGCCTGAAGTTCAGGTTCATCTGCTTGTATTTGTAATTGATGACCCACTGATCGGGCATCTTCGGCTTTTTTACCCAGGATCCGCGCTCAAAATCATCGCCGGCCGTTTTCTTGCCCTTCATGCGCACATAACGGGCATGGCAGAGCCGTTCCCATTCGCTTTCGGGCAGCGATTTCTGCCATACTGCCTGCGGTTCCGGCCGTATAAGGATGTATTTACCAAACCGTTCCAGCTTTTCGCGGTTGCCGGTGTCGATCAGTTCGTATTCAGTCCAGTCGTTGGTGGTGAGGATTTCCATATTGCTCATTGTTCATTGATCCGATCAAAGTTAGTCATTTTCACCAGCAAAAAACGCTTGTGCTGATTTCTGCGAAAATCTGCGGTTTAATCCGCGAAAATCCGCGGGAAATTTTTGTACTTTCGCCAATAGAGATTCCAGAAAATGATCCCGCACGACACCATCGATACCATCATCCAGACCGCCCGCATCGAGGAGGTGATCGGCGATTATGTCAACCTGAGGAGGCGCGGGGTCAACCAGATCGGATTGTGCCCGTTTCATAATGAAAAAACACCCTCCTTTACAGTTTCTCCTGCAAAAGGGATCTACAAGTGTTTCGGTTGCGGAAAGGCCGGGAATTCGGTCAATTTCATCATGGAACATGAGCATTTCTCCTATCCCGAAGCGCTAAAAT
>CAIYJU010000183.1 GCA_903926565.1 uncultured Bacteroidales bacterium | reverse complement strand
TCCCAGGAGATGCGCGTAACCTGGCAATCGATTTTACAATTGGAAACTCAGGATACATCGGACTTGGCGCAGGTGCCAACGTTGCAACTTTAACCGATTTATGGGAATTCAATCCCATCGCAAATTCCTGGACGAAAAAGGCGGATTACCCAGGTTCAACTTTCAGTGATCATGTATATCCTCATTTTGTGATAAATGACAAACTGTATATGTACACTGGTTTCAACAAGTTCGAACTCTGGACTTATGATCCGGGGATGGACCAATGGACCCAGCTTCCAACCGATGATCGGATGAAAACCCATTATATCACCGAAGGATTCTCGGCAGGCAATTCCGGGTATTTTATCGAACAAACAGGGAGTGATTGGGGTGCAAGAACTGTAATCCTCTGGCAATATAACCCGGTAATCAATGAAATTGTCAAAATTGATTCTGTCCCGACAGTGTCAACATACATTGAACCATGCAGTTTCAATATTGGCAGAAAACTTTTTTTATCCGGCCGCGATAAATTATTGATCGAATATGATATGGACAGTAAGCTGACGTTTTACCATAATCACCCTTCCGACCATGAGATGTTCAACTTCAGGATGGTGTTTAACGACAAAGCCATCCTCAACAGCTCTGAAACCACACAAGTCAATGAATTTAACAGTGCTGCCACACGAATTAAATAGCTTTATTTCAACTTATTAAAACTTGCCAGTTTCATGATAATCCTTGAAAAACCCTATGTTTCCGAATTTCTGCAGCAAACAGTGGCAAGGTTGCAAATACCTGTGCTGGCAACACCTTTTTCGAACAGCCTGGCTCTTGCCGGCGAAATGAACCTGGTTGAATGTAATGCGTTTTTTGACATGCTTAAATCTGTTGAAAACCCGCTCCTGTACAGTAATTCGGAAAACTCCACCGAATTACTCAACCGGTATGGCCCTGAATTGAATATCACACAACATGTCAATTACTTCAAAGACAAATCGAAACTTCGCGAAATATTTTCAGCACTCAATCCGGATGTCTGGTTCCGAACCTGTTCAATGAAAGAGCTGGATAAACTGGATTTTTCAGCCTTGCAGAAACCGTTTGTCATTAAACCGGTCAGGGGCTTTGCCAGCATCGGCATCCATGCCGTTCACGATGAAACGGAATGGAAAACAGCCCTCGAAGCGATCAAAAAAGAGGTGCAACTGATGCATGGCGTTTTTCCGGATGTGGTTGTCAGTCTGAACGATTTTTTAATTGAACGTTATATTGAAGGCACTGAAATTGCCATTGATGCCTATTTCAACGGATCCGGCGAGCCGGTTATCCTCAACATCCTCACCCATCTCTTCGGATCGAAGTCGGACATGAGCGACCGGCTGTACATGACCTCTGATGAGATCGTCAGAAACTACCACGATCCGATCATTCATTATCTTGAAGAGATTGCCAGGCTGCGCGACCTGCGGAACTTCCCGTTTCACCTGGAGATGCGCCAGGAATCAAGTGGCAGCTTTGTTCCGATTGAAATCAACCCCATGAGGTTCATGGGATTCTGCGTGGCTGATGTGGAGTACTATTTTTACGGCATAAATCCGTACGAATACTATTTTCAGCAGAAAAAACCGGACTGGGAACAAATCCTTTCATCGCGCAGCGACAAACTCTATGGCATGTTTGGCATCGACATTCCGAAGCATCTTGATAAAAATCATATTCAGTTCAATTATGAGAAATTCATCGCTCATTTCTCAAAAACCTTGCATCATGTAAAAATGGATTATACAAAATTGCCGATGGCGATCTACCTTTTTGCTGAAACCCATAAATCAAGGTTCTCTGAATTTGAAGCGGTTTTGTACAGCGACCTGTCTGAATTTATTGAACCCAAAGAATAAAAGTACCACACCTTTTCCTGAAATTGTCACATGGGCCCTGCCTGCTATGTGTACCTTTGCATTTTAACAGAATTGACAAACAAGGAAACAGCAAAATGGCAAACAACCCGATTATCAGCATAAAACCCCTTGGATTCATGTGGCCGGTATTGAATCCGTTCCTTTTTTTCGCTCATCACCTGGATATATACCCGGCCGGGAATATTGAGATGGGGCCGGCGGCTTCGCTGGCCGGGCGGAACATCGGCCAGGATTTCACGATCAAAGATGGCTGGCGGATGTATCATGGCGAAAAGATCCCCGGTTTTCCTGCCCATCCTCACCGGGGATTTGAAACCATAACCATCGTGGAAACCGGTTTTGTCGACCACTCCGATTCGCACGGGCAGGCCGGAAGGTATGGCCAGGGAGATGTGCAGTGGATGACTGCAGGTTCCGGTCTGCAGCACAGTGAGATGTTCCCGCTGCTCAACATGGAAGGGCAAAATCCTGCTGAGTTGTTCCAGATCTGGCTGAACCTGCCAAAGTCGAAAAAGATGGCCGACCCTCATTTTAAAATGTTATGGGCTGAGAATATTCCGGTTAATCGCTCTGAAGATAAAAATGGGAAATCGGTGATGGTTAAGGTCATCGCCGGTAAGTTCGGTGACATTTCTGCACTTTCTCCGGCACCGGATTCCTGGGCAGCCGACCCCGCAAATGAGGTCGCGGTATGGAAAATCGTGATGGATGAATGCGCTGAATGGCAGTTGCCAACCGCAAGCGGGCAGGTTAACCGGTCGTTATATTTCCATGAAGGATCTTCCCTTACCCTGAATGGTGAAACAGTTGCACCTAACCAGGCAATTGAACTGAATGCGAATGAACCGGTGACCATTGTAAATGGCAATTCGGTCAGCAGTTTGCTGTTGCTGCAGGGAAAGCCCATCAATGAACCGGTTGTTCAATATGGTCCCTTCGTGATGAACACAAAAGATGAAATTCAGCAGGCGATCGATGATTACCGCAGAACTGAATTTGGCGGTTGGCCATGGCCCGGTCGCGACCAGGTATCACCGAGTGCCCGGGGACGGTTTGCCCTGCATCGTGATGGAACCGAGGAGATCAGGTAGTATAAATCTTTAACTTTATTTATTTTACTGACATGAAATACAACTTATTAGGCAATACAGGCATACTCGTGTCCGAACTCTGTTTGGGGGCGATGACATTCGGGGGCAAAGGTTTCTGGAAATCCATCGGCGAACTTCCGCAGGAAGAGGTGGATCAGCTGGTTAAAACAGCGATCGACCATGGCATTAATTTCATCGATACCGCGAATGTTTATTCTGAAGGAGTATCGGAAATCATGACGGGAAAAGCCCTAAAATCCCTGGGAATAAACAGGCAGGAGATTTTTCTTGCCACGAAAGTACGGGGCAGGATGGGTGCCGGCGCGAACCAGGTGGGGTTAACCCGTTCACATATTATAGATTCTGTCGATGACAGTCTTGCGCGTTTGGGACTCACCCATATTGACCTGCTTTATATCCATGGTGTTGATCCGGTTACCCCGCTTGAAGAGACCATGCGCGGGTTGGAGGAGGTAGTCCGGGCCGGAAAGGTCAGGTATCTCGGCATCAGCAACCATCCGGCATGGATGGTCGTGAAAGCCAACAGTATTGCGGATAAGATGGGCTGGACAAAGTTTGTGGCACTTCAAAACTACTATTCAGTCGCCGGAAGAGATGTGGAGAGGGAAATTGTCCCCATGGCACTTAGCGAAGGATTGGGACTGATGCCCTGGAGCCCGCTGGCCGGAGGTTTCCTTTCGGGAAAATTCACCCGTGAAAAACAAAAAGCAGGCGGGAGCCGACGGGATGAATTCGATTTTCCACCGGTCAACAAGGAGAAGGCCTACGACATTATTGATGTAATGGCTGAAGTTGCTTCTCAATATGATGTTTCAGTTGCCAGGGTGGCACTGGCCTGGCTGCTGCGTAAAAAAGGAGTGACCAGCATCATTGTCGGGGCGAAACGGAACGACCAGTTACTTGAAAATATAGCCGCAACAACGTTGCAGCTATCGGAGGATGACATGAAGAAACTGGATACTGTAAGTGCACTTGCTGCTGAATACCCCGGATGGATGGTCGAGCGCCAGATCACAGGGAGATTTCCTGAAACGGTTTCCTGATTTCTGACGCTATTTATTCCAAAAAACAACATAGAATCCGTAAAATTCCTAAAGGCCCTAAGGGTTTAATTATTCATTTGGCTAAAGCCAATAATTTGTCAGCAAATCTTCAAACCACTAGCTAAAGCTAGTGGCAATTGATAAGGCAGCCAAATTGTTTTTTGCTGGTAACCGAGCCCCCTCCTCTTCAACGAGACAGATTTGAGAATTCTCGAATGAGGAGTTGAAAAAGGTTTTCAGGTTGAGATGAACACAGTCTCACTGTTTCTTAAACTGTCGTATCTTTGAAAAAAAACGAGCAATGCTGACAAAAGAAAAAATCAGGAATACGATCGATAATCTTCCGGATGAAATTTTTTCAATTGAAGAAATTGTTGAAAGACTCATCATTCTTGATAAAGTGGAACAAGGACTTCAGGATGTTAAAGACGGGAATGTCCACACTACCGGGGAGGTCAGGAAAAAACTGGACCGATGGTTAAAATAGTCTGGACAACCAGGGCTTTGATCGATTTACAGGAAATCGCAGAATATATTTCCAGAGATTCTTTCCAATATGCAGTAATTACGCTTGAAAAGCTCATAGAAGCTTCCGTCTTCTTAGAAAGTAATCCATTTATCGGCAGGAAAGTCCCAGAAATTAATGATGCTTCCATCAGGGAGATAATTATCGGCAGTTATCGCGTGATTTATAAAACAGTACATAAATCACAAGTTAACATTCTAACTGTTCACCATTCTGCGCGATTATTAAAAAAAAGCACCATCAAACGAAGATGACTTGGCGAACCTCACCGTTCCTCCGGCGAAAAATGAAATGGAACAGAGAGACCAGATGATACCTACCCCATCAGAAAACTGACAATCCTGGTTTTAAATTTCGAATAAGGAGGGTACCTCAACCAGATATCCAGTAAATTTGATTTGGCCAGCACCGACCGCATGTTTGAGAAGGTTTCAAACGACTTTTTCCCATGATACCTTCCGAATCCGCTTGGACCGATCCCTCCGAAAGGGAGATACGGGGAGGCAATCTGCATGACGGTTTCATTGACTCCGGCGGTGCCCGACTGGGTCTTAGCCAGAAATTCCTTTATGCGCTTTTTGTTTTCCGAAAATATATAGGCGGCAAGAGGTTTCGGGTTCTGTTCAATCATAGAATAAACCTCATTGAAGTTTTCAAAATCAACCACCGGGAGAACCGGCCCGAAAATCTCTTCCTGCATGATCGGATCGGACATTTTCACATCCTTTAAAACAGTAGGGTCAACATATTTGGAACCAGGGTCAGATTTGCCCCCGACAACGATCTTTCCGGATGTCATCAGTCCGGTCAGCCGCAGCACATTTTCCGGGCTGATAACCCGTGCAAAATCGGGACTGGTTTCAGGGTTGTCGCCATAAAACGACCGGATCTCCTTTGCAAGCAATTCAAGAAACCGGTCCCTGATTTTTTTATCGATCAGCACATAATCGGGACTTACGCAAATTTGACCGCAGTTGATGAATTTGCCCCAGGCGATTCGTTTGGCAGCGTAGTCAAGCCGCGCATCTGCTGCGACAACACAGGGATTCTTGCCTCCCAGTTCAAGTGAAAAAGGTATTAAATTCACCGCGGCTTTCTGCATGACATACCTGCCAACCTTTGTACTTCCGGTGAAAAAGATGTAATCAAACTTCTGGTCAAGGAGGTGATCGCTGGCAGTATGATCCCCGGTGATCATGGCAACCAGTTCGTCAGGAAACTCACTGAGAATTTTCCCCATCACAGTTGTGACATTCGGCACCTGGCCTGACGCTTTCAGTATCACACAGTTGCCGGCCGAAAGGGCGCCCACCAGTGGCATGAACGCCAACTGGAACGGGAAGTTCCACGGAGATAAGACGAGAACCTGGCCGTAAGGCCGGGGTGTTATATAACTACGCGATAAAAAATGGACAATCGGGGTGCGCACACTCCTTCGCCGGGTCCAGTTTCTGAGATTGCTGATGATATGGTTCAGCTCTTTAATCACAAACCTTGTCTCAGTTGCAATAACCTCAAATTCTGGTTTGTGAAAGTCCTTAAATAAGGCGTCGACAATCTCTGGTTCATGCTTTATGATCAGTGACCGTAACTTTTTCAGCGTTTCAATCCTGAAGCTGATATCAGACGTTTTCCCGGTGGCAAAAAAGTCGCGCTGAGACTTTATGATTCTGTTGATCTCTTCTTTTTCCATTCCTCTTCCAGCATCACTAATTGGTTAGAAATATCGGTCGGATGAGTCCCGTCTTTTACCGCAATGGTACTCATGCAGTATTCGGCCATGGCGGTGATCGTCAGGCTGGGATTTACACCAATGTTACCCTGTACCACCGACCCGTCGGTGACATAGAAATTCGGATACCCGTGCACGTTGAGGTTCTTATCCACAACGCCCGATTCAGCGGTTTCCGACATGGGGCAGCCACCAAGGATGTGCGCGGTGGTTGGCCTGTTGAAAAAGACTTCCAGCAGGATGTTCTGCGGCACCCCGGTTACTTTTCGTGCAAAGCGCTCCATCACTTCCTGTCCGATCGGGATGAAGGCGGGTACCTTTTTATTTCCCCGGTTGTCGATCTTCATTTTACCGCCAAAAAAATTGTTTTTCCACACCATCTTCATGGCATTATCGGCAGATTGCATGACAAGGAATATCACCGCCCCGGTTGACCAGGTGAAGTTGAAAACCGTTTTCAGGAAGAGCCGTGGACTGAAAATGGTCCTGAGCAGCAGCATCCAGGACCTTTTTGCTGATGAGTCAGCCCCTGCAACAGATAAACCAAAAAACCATTTCATGGCATTTGAGTTATCAGGGTATTTCACTACTTCAACATGCGTTTGGGCATCCGGGCTGAAGACTGATGTAATCGCCAGTCCGTTGTTAAGTTTCTGTTTTACGCCGGAAACAGCACAAAGTGTCTCGGCATTGGTTCTCAGTTCATATCCGAGTTTATCCGACAGTAACGGAAGTGATGCATATTTATATTTCTGTTTAAGCAACAGGTTCAGGGTGCCCAGTGCACCCCCTGCCACGATAATCCCTTTCGTTTTGAATACTCTTTTTCGTTTCCGAAAAAATGATGTTACGCTGGTCGTTTCAATGTGATAGAGGTTGTCAAGGAAGGTAATCTTTTCGGCTTTTGTCTCCGGAAGGATTACTGTCCCCAGTTTTTCCGCGAACCACAAATAATTCCGGTCGAGGGTGTTTTTCGCATTTTCCCTGCAACCAACCATGCATCCTGCACATTCGATGCAACCTTTCCGAAGGGGGCCAAGCCCGTTGAAATAGGGATCCTTCTCCTGTTCTGACCCATCAATATTGACACCGACATAAACGGTTTCAAACGAATCATGGGCATTCATCTCTTTGGAAATTTCTTCCAGCAGCCGGTCTTCGACATTCAGTTTTGAATATTTTTTTCTTCCGAGCATGAAGGAGGCCCTGTCGTAAAAAGGACCGAGAATTTTCTTCCAGTCGCCGAAGCGATGCCACGACAGGTTGTTAAAAAACTCATCGGGCGGGATATAAAGCGTGTTTGCATAAACAAGGCTCCCACCGCCGACACCGGTGCCGCTCATGATGCTTGCAGATGAAAAAAATGACAACTTTTGAAAGCCGAAAAACCGCAATGCGGGCACCCAGAGGTATTTCGGGAGGTTCCAGTTTGTCTTAGGAAAATCTTCGGGATTAAATCTTTTTCCCTGCTCAAGGGTAAGAACGGAATACCCTTTCTCAGCCAGGCGGAGGCTGGACACGCTGCCGCCGAAGCCGGATCCGATTACAATATAGTCATAGATCATTCGTAAAATCAGTTAGGAAGAGCATGCGTAAATATAAAGAAGTGTGCCGGTTTATGGAAAAAGTGTGCTATTTACCTGTATCCCGGCACTGATCATTCAGAACTGGTGAATGTGCAATATATTGATCATCTTTGTGATAGATGAATAAACACGTTCCTTCCCTGATGGATTCTACAACAGGTTTGATCTGATCAGGCGGAAGGGACGGACATCCGAAACTTCTTCCGAGCCGGCCAGTTTTCCTGATGAAATTTTCAGTGGCATAAGCAGCTCCGTGAATGATGATCTCGCGTTTCATTGCATTGTCGTTAAATCCTTTCTCCACCCCATCGAGCAGAAGTGACAACCCGACACTGGCGCCTGTTGTCTCCTTCCGGGTGATGAAAAAACCCAGGCTGCTCTGGTAAGAACCCGAAATATTGGAGAAGTGTGTGGCATACTCATCACCTGTATTCCTGCCATGTGCGACGTACGTGTTATATAACAGGACTTTGTTAAGCAGATCGATCACATAAAACCGTTTCATTTTACTGGACTGTGAAAAGTCAACGATGGTAAGGATGTCGGGGTTTTTCAATTTGCCTTCGGCTTCAAGTTTCCTGAGACCCTTCAGGGCAAGCTCAAAAACTTCAGCAGAGAGACCCTTTGCCGACAAATTCAACGCATTGAAGAGCGAAGGCTGATTTTCAATGGCCGGGACCGGATACCCGGAATCTGCCCGGTTCATGACCGGGAGCAGGAACATCATGAAAATGAATAGCTGCTTTATCATGGGGCAAAGGTACGCATAATTATTTTGGAGTATCCGCGGCACCTATTCATCTATAAGCAACTGCTCAAGCCTTGCATCCCTGTCATAAATATCCGGATAGAAATTAATTTCTCCCTCTTTGTCCACCCAGGCCGTTAAATATCCGATATATACAGGTATCTTTCGCTTTAAAACATAAGTACTTTCCTTGCCTGCATGCATGGCGGCATCGATTTTTGCCGGGGTCCAAACCGGATCATCCTGTAAAATGGCAACAGCCAGGTCACGCGGCTTTCCCACCCGGATACAACCATGACTGAAGGCCCGGCTCTCTTTTGCAAACAGGCTTTTCGCAGGGGTGTCGTGCATGTAGATATCCTCGGAATTCGGAAAAATGAACTTGACCAGACCCAATGAATTATTTGGCCCCGGCTTCTGCCTTACCTGGCCATTATTCCATTCCATGTTATGCTTTTCAAGATAATTGCTGTTCTTCGCCATCCCCGGCTTCACCTCTTTTCTGATGATGCTCTGGGGCAGGTTCCAGTATGGACTGAACACAATATAGCTCAGCATCCCGCTGAAGATAACCGTTTTGGTTAAATTGCTCCCAACCACCACCGGCGACACAAGTTCCGGGTTCCCGTTCCTCACCAGGGTTAGTTTAAATGATGGGATGTTGACTACAATATACTCCTTTGCCCTGGCAAATTCCGGTGAAATCCACCTGCAGCGCTCCATGTTCACAATGATCTTCTTTATGTGCACCGCAATCGGGACATTCATCTCCCTGATGTGCTGGGGCAGGATCTTCTCTGTTGGAATGTTGCCGTTTCGCAGCTGGTACCTCCTCACGGCCTCTGCCAGTTCAGCATCATAAATGTTGCTGTTGTTGTTCTGCTGAAGGTCGCCCGTGATAAAAAGCCGCGTCCTGATCTGTCCGATTGCCCTGGCTGAATCACCAGGCTTGTAGGCCTTGAGTTTAGGATCAATATCAATGGGACTCCACCCTCCCTGCTTTTCAATGGCCCGGTATTTCTGAAGAACCGCCCTGAGTTTGTAATACTGGCTGAATATCATGCTGTCATCACGGTTCAGCGATTGAGGGTCGGTAAGGAGGGAGTCAAGCAAAGCATTGTAAACCACCTGCTTCCGCGGAAGCAGCCAGCCCAGGGCAGTTGTTGTTGAATCGGCAAGCCCCTTATACACGTTTTCGGCATAAAACAGGTACAGGTTTGTAAGCATTAAATCGGTCTCAGTTTGCGACAGGGTGTTTTCCACATTATTATTAAAAATCCCTTCAATTTTCTCCCGGTATGGGAACAGGGCAGAGACACCTTCCTTCGTCAACTCAATTACTTTGTTATTCAGGGTTTGACCGAATTCAACAATCCCCTTATTGTCGTACCAGATCTGGTTAAAATGGTGTTGCCGGTATACATTCTTTACCTCGCTGCTGTATTTATCCAATCGAGGATAAGCTTTATAGAAAGCAGTCATGAGATTGCTGTCGAAGGGCATGTTGCTCTTATGGTTAACGGCGCCACGCAGGTAATTATCAGAACGTTTGTCTGATTTATTCCGTTCATTCGACTTACAGGATCCACCGGCAAGAAGGAGTAAGATAAAGGCAATGATCAGGTTAAAAGATGAATATCGCATAAATAAAAAATTACCTAGTAAAGCTGTTGATCTGATTATGACTTTTTCTTTGCATAGTAGTATCGCCAGTCGAAGGCCAGCCTGATACCGGCCGACCAAACCGGTCTTAACTTTATCGGATCAGCAGTGGCTGGCTCAATCATGGTCACCTTTCCGGGAATATCCACTCCTGCGAATAGCTGCAGCAACAGGCTGGCGCTTTGTCTTTTGGAGAAGGTTCTCACCGGGCGGTATTCCAGGACGGGGAAATCGAGTTGTGTCGTACGCATGGAGATCAACGACCATTGCCCGGGGCCCCAGCGTTTATCGGGAACCAGGAAGGCATCGGGACCCTGCACCTTTCCATAGAGACACACACCTACTTCCCGGCCAAGGATGAACTGGAACCTGCCGATAGGCGTGATCATCCCTGTTTGCCAGGGGATGAGCCCTCCCTGGCCGGCTTTAGCCACAACTTTGCTCACCTGTTTGGGGGCAAATAAAAGCATGATCGGGGCAATGATGATCAGGTCGCCCGGAATTAAATAAAAGGGAAGGCGCAGCCGTGCATAGAGTGCCTCTCTAGAAGGTATTGCTGACAGAATTGAACCAAATTGCTGATAAGCCGGATCGTGTTCTACTTTAATGGAGGAGGCACCGTCAAGTCTCCAGCCAAGGTCGAGGAATACCAACCCGTCGCCGGAAGCATTTAGCACTCCATCCATTCCCAGTCCAATGTGAACAGCCACTTCCAGGCTGGGAACCATCCCGATTGTTTGCTGATCGTAGCCAAAACCACCTGAAATTGCGGATACTCTCCCGGCCGGCGCAATTCCAATGAACGGCCCCAGCTCTGAGCGGAACCTGGGAAATTCTCCCAGTCCGGTGGCCAGGCCCGGTACCGGAAGTGTGACAAGGATGCTTTCAAATTTATCACGGTAAGCCGGATACGTCGCCCTGGGTGGCATTATTGAGGCACTGGCTATGTTGAATGTATCGGCATTAAAAACATCCTGCCGGTCGTTGACACCCATTTTGGTTTTACCGGCCGCTGCATCCAGAACCTGCTCCAGGCTCCTTCGAACAGTAGCAGCCGCCCTTTCAGCGTCTAATTCCCGCATATAGGCATCCCCTGTGAGCACCAACCGGTCACCTTTCCAGGTAGTTACTTCAAGGCCGTGTTCATCGTAGTAGTCATGGGTTCCCTTTCGCAGTGCGGCATTCCCCCATGTGCCGGCAACATGACCGGAAGCAAAGCCATCTTCCAGGAAATGGATGGCAAAGGCTTCATCTGCCAGCATTGACCGGGACAGTAAAACACGTTGTTCCTGTGCGAGGTTTTCAGTTGCCAGCCGTGATGCTTTTATCAGGGCGCTGGTGTGATACCAAACGTAGGTACCGATGAGGTTAACCTCGGAACCTTCGTTGAAACAATATTCAAAATATTCACTGGCGGTTGTGTTCACATCCTTGCGGGCAAGCATGAAATGTACATTGTTGGACCCCGCCCGGGATACATATTCCGGGTCGGCCCTGAGTAACCGCAGGTCGGAATTTCTTAATTCACCCTCCCGTTCGCTCCTGTTATGGGATGCAGCGATTCCTGCTTTAAGCTGGGCAGTGATGTCAGCCACATTGAGAATCCAGTCGGTATATAAAATGTTATCAACCATATTTTCCGAAGAGGTGGAATGGTCACCGGCAATACCAGGCCATGCAGCATAATCTATATACTTCGGTTTTACTCCCTGTGCTACATCTGCAACGGAAACATCGAGCCGGTTTTCAACGCCATGCCTTGCCAATGCCCACAACCTGTCGAGTGTCGCACGCCGGTTGGAATCCATCCGTTGTATGGCGATCAGCATGATATCCCGATGTTCGGGATAAACCCAGGCACTGCTGTAATGCGCAAAACTGAACATTATTAGAATAAGGATGAGGGCTTTCCTGATCATGATGCATCGTGTTTTAATGATTTCATGCTTTTTTTTCATCCGGATCTATTGCAGATCGTATATGCACATCCCGCTGCGGAAAGGGTATTACAATCCCCTCCTCTTTGAAGAGCACATCGATTGCAAGAATCAGGTCACTTTTCACATCGAAACCGATGCTGAAATGTGCAACCCAGAATTTCAGCGTAAAATCAACTGAACTGTCACTGAATTCGTTCGCCAGTACCACCGGTTCCGGGTTCTTTAATATTCGTGAATCTTTCTGCATCATATCCAGAAGGAGCTGCCTGGTATTTGCAAGGTCTGTTCCATAGGCCACGCCAAGCTTAAGTACAAAGCGCCTCCTGCTTGATCCGAGGGTCCAGTTTACGAGGTGCTGATTTAACAGGTCGCCGTTGGGAATGATCACATCGGCGCCATCCCAGGTAGTTACCACGCTGCTGCGAATCCCGATCGACTTCATTTTCCCGGTCTGGCCGGCAAAATCAACAATGTCTCCGACATTCACAGGTTTTTCAAATGCGATAATCAACCCGCTTACGAGGTTGTTTACGAGGGTTTGCAAACCGAATCCTATTCCAACACTGAGGGCGCCGAGGATGATCGCGAACCTGTCCATCGGAATCCCTGCAGAGATGAAAGCAAGTGTGACACCTGCTGCAATAATGGCAATCCTGACCAGGAGAAGCCAGCTTCCCAGACCGCTGTTTCTTGATTTACCGGCGCTCTCCGGGGGGTCTGCTGAAATAAAGGAGACTATGCGTGCAATAAACCCTGCCAAAAAAAGGACAAAGAAAAAGACAACGATGCTTTGATATGTAAATGAAAAGTCCCCGATGTGTCGTTCAACGATCAGGGTTTCTTTCAACGGCTCAAAGAGCGATTGGTAGAAATAGGTCGTACGGGCAATCAGGACAACCCATCCGGCGAAAAAAAGAAGGTAAAAGTATCCCGGAAAGGTATTGTTGAAATTTAAATCGGTCAGCGGACGCTTTTCTTCTTCAGAACCATGGAAGTAGTGGTAGGAAATCCGCAGCGTTTCATTCCACAGGCGGAGGGTCCAGAGAAGGAGAAACGCTACAACAATCGTGTATAATCCATTGGACATTAGTGATTTGGCAAAATCATATCCACCTGTCAGATTAAAATAAATGGACAATAGTTCGTACAATGACATTACCCCTATAGCCAGCATGATTACCTTATCCTGTTTATTATTCTTTCGGTTTTTTACAAGTATGAAAACTCCTGTTGCCAGACCGGAAATACTCAACAAAAGGATGCCCCACTGTTCAAACAGGGATTGTTTCAGTATTAAATTATCAAAAAACGCAAGAAGGAACTGCAGCGTAAACAATAGCCAGATATTGAACCAGAACCCGGAAACCGATTGCCTGATGATAACGGACAGAAGAACTGCACTTAGAATCCATATTAAACCACTGAAAATAATAGGTGGGAGCGGCAGAAAAAACTGAAAAATGGCTATGACCATGAAGGTGGCAGATGCAAACGGGTATTTCAGGACATGCTGACGGGTGTTAAGCTGTTCAAGAGAGCCGTCTACCCTGCATTTCTTTCTGAGCATGATCAGATAAAAGTATCCCCCCACAATAAACAGCAACATGAGGACTAGTTTATCATAATGGTTAAAAATGTAAAAAACCAGGACCAGCGCTGCCTTATCCCAGGAATAACCGATAATTTGTCCGGCACTGTTGTTTTTGGACGCAGGTTGTTTAAATCTTCCTGACAACTTGAATTCGAATTCTTCATAGGTTTTCCGGCGTAATGATTCAATGTCGGAGATGTCTGATTCAAGAATGGCTTTTAACGTATAAATGCGGGTCTCAAGGCGTTGGATGCTGTCGAGGGCCAATCGCAGACCATGGTTTACCGGTTCCAGCTTATTGTCCAAAGCATTGGTTTTCCCGGTATAATCCTTTAATGCCTCAGGGTCGGCAGGAACCTTGTACAGGATGCTGTTCATGGCCAGGGAATCAAGCCTTGACTGAATTTGCCCGAGGGATTTATGGTAGGCAAGAATCTGTGTCACCCGGTTCCTGGTTCTGTTTAAAAGCTCGTTGACCAGGATTGCCGTGGTTGTCAGGTTACGGGCAGTAAGTATGCTGTCCGGATGAACGATGACATCTTTAACAGCCATTCCCCTCCAGGTGTACATCATTTTGATCTCTTCCCTGACTTCATCATAATCAAAGCCCTGACCGATAAAATTCCATGCTGTCTCGATTTCACTTTTCAGAAGAATGAAATTCCTGCCTTGTTTCAAAATTGCCTGGTGTTCATAATAATCGGCTGTGCGTTTCTTCAGCAGGTTTGCCGCAGACTTACCGGCCAGCCAACGGGCAGGATTGTTTATCGAATCCTGTCTCTGTATGGAGTCTGTTACCTCCCCGGATGGTATTGCAAATAAGGACTGACATTGAAGGATCAGGAGTAAAGCAAGTACCAACCTGGCAGGAAAGCTTTTTGCCTTTGAACTGAAGAAATTGGCAGGTGACATAGCTATTTTTCTTCAATATTACTAAAATATGGTCATAAAACAATAAAGAAGGTTGTCCCTTCAACTTCGGATGTGGTAAAATCAACACGCCCACCAAGGTGCTGTTCACCCAGTATTTTCATGCTGTAGGTACCAATACCGCGTTGCGTTCCTTTGGTTGAGAAGGAACGCATAAACACCTGCATCTCTATGTCGCGGGGGATGAAAGTCGGGTTATGGACGGAGAATTGTATCTTTTCATCAATCTCTTTCACAGCCAGGGTCACAGTTTGTCCGGTTCGGGATGCTTCAAGCGCATTTTTCACCATGTTGTTAAGAACACGGCGCAGCAATACGGGATCGCTTTCAAATGACATTTTTACCGAGTTTTCATCAACCACGATGTTCTTTCCCTTTGCCACCGTAAGAAACTGGAGATCGCCGGCCAATTGCTGGATGAAATCGAGGGTGTCGGTTTTCTGAAGATTTACTGCCAGCTCATGGTTTTCAGCCTGGGTGATCAACCTTTGCATTTCGATTTCTTCGATAATCTGCTGACTTAAGGATGCCCCCAGTTGAATAAAACTCTCCTTCTCTTCCTCGTCAATGGAACCGAACAATTCAAAAAATCCCTGTAAACCTGCAGCAACATTCATTATATCATGGAAGAATATCCTTTCAATAATCGCTTTACGCTTACGGTCGGAGATATCGATCAGTGAAAATATCGTGTAACTGGAATTGTCATGAACAAAAGGAGTTGCAGTAACTTCAATATCCAGGAAGTTTTCTGTGCCTTCAATAATTCGTCTTACCCGGCATTCCGATGTGGTTTTGAGCCGGGTTTTCTGACATTGAAGGATTGCATTTACTGCCCCGCAATAACGACAATTTTCCGAAGTCCCGCAGCCACCCTCCTCCTGAAAGGCAAACCGGCAATTGATGGCTTCTCCAAACCGTTTACCCAGGACCTGCCCGACATTTTCTACCTGCAGGGTTTTCATCAGTACATCGTTAGTATAAACGATTTGCCGGTTTTCGTCAAGGATGCAAAAGATAAACGAGAGCGAGCAGAAAATGTCGTTCAGATAGGTAATCTTGTCCAGACTGAGATTGCTGTTTAAAATACTATCAATCGGACTTCTTGTTGCAGAGGCAAATTTAGTTTCCATCAGTTATCACAAAGTTAAATGTCGTTCTTTCGCTGATGCTGCGAACAATGAGCGTGTAAATCCCGGGAGGAACCGGCCTCAGATCAATGCCCGTGACTTCGTTTTCCGTGGCATTGAAGTCTGTAATACTGAAGATTTTCTTTCCCAGGTTGTTATACACCTCTAATGTAACCATTTTACTGGTCATGTTGCTGAGGACGACGTTCAACCTTCCGTTATTTGGCACCGGATAAACATCTGCTTTCAACTTCTTGTTCTCTGACATCCCAACTCCTGCAGCTGTTGTAAAGGTGAGATCGGCACCTGTGGCTGTTCCGGCCACATTGCTGCCCCGGGCACGGAAATGGTAGGTGGTGTTGGAAGTTAACCCGCTCAGCATGGCTGATACCGGGGTCGAAGTTGTGCCGGTTACCACCTGAGGGCTTGCATTCAAGGTATTGCCATAAGCTGAAGTCAGCCCCCAATCGAAAAACACTTCGGTACCTGACGCATTTGCATTGACATTTCCATTTAAAGATGCAGTATATGAACTAACGTCAGTAGCTGGCAATGTTATTACGGTTGGTGGCTGTGCAGATTGCCCGCTTATGGTGATCAGCATCGAATCTGAAACAGTCGGGTCCTGCACAGCGGTAGCTTTTGCATAAACATTGCCATTGGAAATTGCCGTTACCAGGCCGGTTGTGGTAACAGAGGCCATTCCTGTTGCAGGTACGATGCTCCAGGTAACATCCTGGACAGATGTGGCAGGGAACACAGTCGCGATCATCTGTAACGTTCCGCCGCTTGTATTGATGATGGCAGGAACCCCGTTCGCAGTCTCAACCTTAAGTCCGATCAATCCGCCAACCGACACGCCCTGCGCATATCCCATATAACCCGTGCCCCTGTCCTCGGTCCAGGTGGCGGCGCAACGGTTTGGCCCGTCGGGTGTGAACCCATAGCGCATTTTGGGTGTTGACCCGCCGGCTGTGGTTGAACTGACTTCAATTCTGTTCCCCGGCCAGGCAAAATTACCTGTGGCATCAAGTCTTGTGGCAAATATTTTCTCAGTGGAGTTGTAGCTCAGAAACATCGGGTTATCATCCACAAGTGCGAGGTCACCACAGCGCTGATCCCTTCCTGCACTAATTGCATAGACAACTTTGGCCTGATCGGTAAATTGCCGTGCGCCTGTTGTTTTACGAAATTTCTGAATATAAACGCCATATACCGTTTGATTGGGATTGCTGAAATTACAAACGGACCAGACAAAATCGGAACCCGGGGTTAAATTGATGCTGGTCTCTTCCTGGTAATTGTCATTGGAGGCAACAGCGGTGTTGAAGTTTGACCCGTTCATCCCCCAGGGGATGGTTCCGGAAGGATTAATACGTTGAAGAAATGAGTTAAACCGCATCCCCGAAGAGGAGTAATATCCGCAATACGTTGTATCCGCTTCAGCAACTACGGAATAATACCTGTATCCTGCAGTAGTCTGATTACAAATCTGCAAAGGAGGAAAGACAGCTGTGCCGGAATTTTCAAACATCTGGGCATACAGGGTGGTATAAATGCCTCCCTTTTGATAGATTACCGAGAATTTTCCGGAAGAATTTGCAATAACCTGCCCCCGTGTCGTGGTTGACGAGCCAACGGTAATGGTGACAGGTGTGGCCCATGCCAGTGACCCTGTCGGGGTGATTTTCTGAAGATTCAGCGTATTGCCTAAATCTCCGCTCCATGCAACCACCACCTCGCCGTTGCTTAAAGCGGCCGGATAAGGAGCCAGTCCTCCGCCAAGAACAACACCATTTGCACCCCAAAGCTGGGTGCCGGCCTCTGAAATTTTATAGGCAACAGCCTGCATGGTTCCTGTCCGCTCATCCTGGTATCCTATGATGAAATTATTAGATGCATCAACGCAAACATTAAAAACATAGGTGGCAGAACCGGAAGTGTGGTTTCCGACAAGCATGCCATCAGGGCCGAGTAACTTATAACCGTTTGCATCAATCAGCTGCGCCCTCATGTCGTAATTCCCGCCGTTCTGATGATAAAAGGCGATCCAGGTTTTGCCATCCGAGGTGGGGGCGGACTGGATGTCGGCCGTTGGAAGGCCCGACAACAAGATATTTTCATACGTATTATTGTTCCACTGTGCCTGGATCCTGCACGGGCTTATGGCTAACAATCCAATCACAGCAATCAAAAAAACGCTGTAAACGGGAACAACTCCGGTTGATTTGCACCTGTTGGTTTTCATAAGAATCTGTTTTATTGATCATATACTAACTTGCATTCCGGGTGCCAAAAAGCGCCAGTGCTTCATCAAAGATATACTATTTATTTCCCTGAAAGAAACAAATCTTCTGCTTTGATCAGAAATAAAGATGTAATTGACAAGTTATCGCTATTTTAGTGGCTTGTTTTAAAAGTGGAGTTTTTGATGGAGACCCCCGATTATATATCTGAAATCAAAACCCTTCGCCAAAAGGCGGCCGACCTTGAGATTCAGAATGAAGAGCTCCGGCATTTATGGGCTAAGACGGAAGTTCTCAACGATAAGTATACAGGATTATACGATTTTACTCCAACAGGGTATTTTATGCTTTCCCGGGAGGGTAAAATTATTGAGCTGAACCTCAGCGGGGCAAACATGCTTGGGAAGGAACGCGGGTTCCTGAAAAACCAAAGGTTCGGGTTTTTTGTCTCTACAGAAACGGTTGCGGCTTTCAACCTCTTCCTGAGCTCGGTATTTCAGAGCAATGTCAAAGAATCGTGTGAAATGATCATCGCCGGCAGCGGTAGATCTCCCATCTTTGTGCATCTTACCGGAATTGCAACAGAAAATGGAAAGCAGTGCTTTGTCACCATGATTGACATCACCGGACGTAAACTGGCAGAATCCCATCGTGACCAGCAATTAATATACACCACTGCCTTAAATGAAATTGCAGAGGTGATTATCTCCAATGATAATTCTGCTATTATTCTTGAGAGTGCGAACCGGATTCTCGGGGAAACGTTGCAGCTCGACCGGGCGCTGATTTACGATGTTGCATTTGAACAAGGGTTTATAACTGGTTTGTGCGAATGGCTTAAAAATGAACATCCCGACATCATTCCTACAAAAGCACAATACCCTGTCGATATGTTTTCAGTGCCTTTTACGGAAATTAAAAACACCAGGAAACATCTTGAAAGTCAATACGATGCAATTGGGGCATTCTATTCAAAAGATGATTCAGGGAGAATCCTGCATGAGCACTTCAAAATCAAAAGTTTAATCTGGTATCCCTTCGCCTTCTATAAGGGTGGATATTATTTATTTGCATTAAATCAGATTCTTACTTCCAGACAATGGAAACCGGAAGAATTTGATTTTATTGAATCTGTCGCCAAGCAGGTAAGCCTGGCTTTGATGAAAGTAAAGTTACTCGACGACCGGAAAAAAACCGAGGAAGATCTTCAGGAAATGCTCTCCGAATTGCAGACAAGTCAAAAAATAGCACATCTCGGCAACTGGAAATTGGACCTCGCCTCAAATATTTTCACTGCATCGCAGGAAGGCTTGAGAATTTTTGGATTTCCCCCCGACAGCCATCCGACTTTTCAGGAGGTCTCGGCATGCATCCACCCCGACGACATCCTTCAGGTTTCCGAAGTGCTAAAATCCACCATGATTACAGGCGAACCCTACACGGTTGCATTCCGGATCAACAGAAAAAACGACGGGGCTCTCCGGCATATACTTTCTATGGGGAAACTTCATCGTGAGCCTGACTATAGCCCGACAGCAGTTTTTGGAATAAACCAGGATATTACCGAACGCAAAATTGCCGAGGAATTATTACATCAGACCAGGCTCAATTATCAAACCTTTTTTAACAGGATTGATGATTTGCTTTTTGTCCTGGATGAAACCGGGAAAATCGTTCATACCAACCTGGCTGTAAAAGAACGCCTTGGATACAAGGATGAAGAACTTTCAGATCAGTCGGTTCTCATGATCCACCCTCCGGCCTACCGGGAGGAAGCCGCCAGGATCGTCCTTGAGATGCTGAATGGTACAAAGAGCTTCTGCCCGTGCCCGGTCATGACAAAAACAGGAACAGAAATTCCGGTTGAAACAAGAATTTCGAAAGGATTCTGGGATGGCAAACCTGTGTTTTTTGGCATTACCAGGGATATTACCGAGCTCAGAATTGCGGAAAATGAAATAAGGAAGCTGAACGAAACCCTTATGCTTTCTTCACGTCAATAGCGCTCATGCCTTTAAAGCCGCGCTCGAGTTCAAAGGTGACGAGATCACCCTCTTTAATGTCAAACGTAACGTTATTCACGTGTACGAAAAATTTCTCCTGGCTGTCGAGTTCCTTGATAAAACCAAAGCCTTTTGAATTGTTGAAAAACTCAACCCTGCCTTTACGTATGGCAGGAACCTCGATTGCTTCCCTTTTTGGAACCCCTATTTCAATGCTGTCAACATCGATCTTTTTCCGGTCGGCAGGGTTGGGCGGAGTGTCGGTAATACGTCCGTTTTCATCAACATAAGCAATCATGTTCTCAAGGCCGCCGCCCGGAGAATTCGCCTTCCGGTCGGCGAGTTTTTGTTGCTTATCCAGTCTCTTTTTTAAACGCTTTTTCTCCTGGTCTCTTTTGTTATAGGTTTCTTGTGAACTCGCCATCTAATATTCTTGTTTAAATGAAGCCAAAACTGCTCAGGGTGAGCTGTTATGGATTTGCAAAGATACAATAATAAACCACAGCGACCGTTTATGCTTCTTTTTAGAAAAAACTGCTGCCCGCCATACCGGTAACACGAATATCTATTTGTTGAGTCTTCTCGAAATATTGATTATTTTTACACAGTGCTGATGCGTTTAACTTAAGGTATTATCAGAATGTAATTTCCCTGGCTTTCTAACCGATAAAATGTTTTTTAAGTAGTTATATCAATGATATTTAATCCGGTCAACTCACAAATTATGTTACATTAGGTTTCCCTCTGTGGTTCTCCGTGTCTTCTCAGTGAACCTCTGTGTAATTTTGTTTCACAGAGAACCACAGAGAAACAGCACAGAGAGCCACAGAGATAAATTTCATGAATTGTTCAGGTTTATAAGCCAATATTAAGTTTGCTGACTCACGGTCAATTCAAATCAAAAAATGTCAGAATTACCATATTGTTTTATGTATCAATAATTTATAGTAGAATATAAAAAGTTAACGCATCAGCAGTAATTTTTACACATTGATCCCTGTCCCTTTAATAGTAAAGCACAGCTTGTATCTTCGATTGGTAATACCAGAAAATCCTAAATATTCAAACCATGTATAAAAGCGATATTAAATTTGACTTCGACGACATACTGATTTGCCCGGCAGTGAACAGCACCATCGACTCAAGAAAAACAGTTAAAGTACTGGATGAAAATGGAATGCTTCCTTTGTTCACTGCGCCGATGGACACCGTTATCGAACTGGAACACCGGAATATTTTCAAAGAGAACCAAATCTACCCCATGATACCCAGAACCCAGACAAAATCCTTCACTGCAGCCGACTGCAGAGGTGTCGGGGACTGGATCGCCCTGAGCCTGGATCAGTTTGAGAGGCTGTTTCTTGCCGATAATGCTGAAAAAAATCCTGAAATGATTCGTATCTGTATTGATATCGCGAACGGACACATGCAACGGCTGAAGAATGCAGTCATAAAGGCCAGGGAGAGATACAATGACCAGCTGGTCATCATGGTAGGAAATGTTGCGAACCCGCAAACCTACATCGAATTATCCCTTGCAGGGGCTGATTATGTGAGGGTAGGCATTGGCAACGGTTCGGGATGCAGTACTTCCGTGCACACGGGGATCGGTTATCCCCTCGCCTCCCTGATTCATGACATCCACCGGGAAAAACAGAATCATTCCATCCGGTTTGCAAAAGTTGTTGCAGACGGAGGCATAAAGAAGTACAGTGATATTATCAAGGTTCTTGCACTGGGAGCCGATTTTGTCATGTGCGGAGGCATTTTCAACAAAGCACTTGAATCGGCCGGCAACACTTTCGCAGCGAATAAGAAGTTTGACGGGTATACGGTTCCGGGCGACCAGGTTGATCAGTACAGCGACGAAGTAAAAACCGCCTTTAAGATGGGATCGCTGTTTTACAAGAAATTCCGTGGGATGAGCACCAAGGAGGTCCAGGCGCATCTCGGCAACGAATTGCGCTCCTCAGAAGGAGTTACCAGGATGATCCAGGTTGAATATACGATTGCCGGCTGGGTAGAGAATTTCAAAGACTATCTCTCTTCGGCCATGTCATATACCGACAGTAAAGATCTTTCCGGTTTCATAGGCAAGCCCGAATGGAATTTAATCACGCAAAACAGCCTGAACAGGTTTAACAAATGAATTCATACACCTCAACCCACGTCCCCTTCTCCTTGAGGAGAAGGGGTGCAGGGGATGAGGTAAATTAAACCCAAATGAAATCGAACATTATTGTATTCGGGGCCAGCGGCAAAACCGGCATCCTTATTGTTTACCAGGCACTCAACCAGGGCCATCAGGTCACAGCTTTTGCACGCCAGCCTTCAAAAGTCACCATTGAGCATAAAAACCTCCGGATCATCCGGGGGGATGTGCTGGATTATGACAAAGTAAAAGAAGCTGTTCAGGGTCATGATGTTGTGCTCTGTGCACTGGGAGTTGATAAAAACAAACCAAATACTGTTATTTCCGATGGAACCCGGAATATTTTAAAAGCGATGGAGTCAACAGGAGTGAAGCGGTTTATCTGCATGTCCTCAGCCGGAATTCTCGGAAATGACGGGGGATTCTGGTTCGGGAAAATTATCATGCCACTCTTTCTGAACCATGTGTTTGACGATAAGAAACGACAGGTTAATGTAATCAGGGAGAGCAATGCCGACTGGGTCATCATCCGGCCGGTTGGCCTTACCGATGCCCCGAAAACAAACACCTATAAGGTAAACCCGGGGATTCCGACATCCAAATCCATACCCCGGGCCGATGTGGCCGATTTCATGCTGAAACTGCTGACAGATAAGAGATACGACGGGCAGATGCCGGCATTATCCAGCCATTAAATTCGCCCCACCATAGCCAGCTGAACTGCTGATTTTCTTTGTTTACAAACAATTTTCCTGAATTGTGTTGCTTGACAACCCAATGATAATATTGTATCTTGCACCGCAAATCCATCGTTCCATGAAAGCAAGCATCAGTATTCTCCATTGGCTCCCCAGGATCATATGCATTCTGGCTATCTTGTTTGTAAGTATGTTTGCCCTGGATGCTTTTGAACCCGGGATGCCGCTTTGGCAGCAAATTGGTGGTTTTTTTATGCATCTGATCCCTTCCTTTATGCTGATCCTTTTTCTGGTCATCGCCTGGAAGTGGGAATTAATCGGAGGGATCATGTTCGTAATCATCGGACTTGGCTTGCTGCCGTTCATCTACATGATGAACTACCAGATGAACCATTCTGTATGGATGAGCATCAGCGTTGTGCTCCTCATCAATTTACCTTTCGTGGTGGTGGGAGTCCTGTTTATTCTCAGTCATTTTATTAAAAACAAAAATTCAAAAAAATTGTAACCTATGAAATTCAAACCATACCTCCAAACCCTGTTGATGATTTTCGTGTTAATCAGCCTGGCTGGTTACAGCATGAATCCGGCAGAAAATAAAGACACCCTGAACCCGAAGGCCATGTTGAAGCAACTGGATTCTATCCGGGCAAAAATTCTGGTTGCCGCCAATGCCAGCAAGTCTCCCTCAAAATTCCTCGTGTTTCCAACAGTCGTTGGCGTTGAATCCACCAAAAGACCAGGGAATCTGGCCGTTTATGGTGACTATATCATTATTAAGATTGACAGCATGCCTGCCATGGACGCCATTACCGACTCCATTTCGGGTATGAAGAAAGACACCATGGCCGATGTAATACTTTATATCAACGGCAATGCAATGCGTGACATCGGGGTGATGAATGTTGACCATCAGAAGCAAGAGCTGACTTTTCATCTCGACCGTCATTCAGCATACCTGATGAAATTCTATCCTAAATTCCCATACCTGTGGTCATCGATCCTGGTCTCTTTCAGCGCCGGGTATAAAAACGGCATGATCCTGCCTGTTGTCAGCGGACTCAAGCAAACAAACCTCGAATACGTCAGCAGATGGTCGATGGTGTTTTCACTTCTTTTCATCGCCACCATCATCGCTACGTTTATTGTTCTGGCTGCAAAAACCAACCTGATCAGGATTGGCGATTACCGGAGCCCGTTCAGCCTTGCACTTACCCAGCTTTCGTTCTGGTCCATTGTAGTTGCTTCTTCCTTTGTCTATATCTGGATTGTGACAGAAGAACTTCCGCCGATAACCGGTTCAACCCTGGTACTGATCTCGGTGAGCGCACTTACAACAGCGGGCTCGCGACTTGTTGATCTTCGTGCAAAGACCCAGGGATATGTTTCAAAGCTCTCGGAATCCTTTATTGAGGATATTCTTCAGGATGAGCTGGGGTACAGCGTACACCGTGCCCAGATGTTCATGTGGACGGTAATCATGGGAATTATCTTTGTTACCAGCGTAATCCGTCTGCAGCAGATTCCCCAGCTCGACGAAAGTTTGCTTGGCCTGATGGGTATCAGTTCCGGAGCTTATGTCGGGTTGAAAACGATGGAGAATAAAAAAGAACCTGATGCGAAGCAAAAAGAGGAAGAGACCTCCCAGGTAAAAGTTACTTAGGATTTGTCGCTCAAGATCTCTGTTGCCTTTCTGATGATACCCTCAGCATCAAATCCACACTCGTGATGGAGCTGAGCTACCGAACCCTGTTCTATAAAATGATCTGGTACGCCAAGCCGGCAAACCTGGGCTGAATAACCATGACAGGCCATGAATTCAAGTACGGCCGAACCCATTCCTCCCATTACGGAGCCATCTTCGACCGTGATAATTTTATTGAATTTCCGTAAGAGGACATGCAGGAGCGATTCATCCAGTGGCTTCAGAAAACGAAGATCGTAATGGGCCACCGAATACCCTGCCTGTTCAAGGACCTTGCATGCTTCAACTGCATAATTTCCCACAGGACCCAGGGTGATGATGGCAGCATCTCTGCCGTCCCGGATCATGCGTCCTTTGCCAGTCTCAAGAGGCATCATAGGTGTTTTCCACTGTGGCAAGACCCCGCGGCCTTTCGGATAACGGATGGCAAAGGGTCCCATATCAGGTAATTGTGCAGTAAACATCATGTTGCGCAGCTCCGATTCGTTCATCGGAGAAGCTACAATGATATTCGGGATGCACCGGAGGTATACCAGGTCATATACCCCGTGATGTGTTGCTCCATCTTCCCCGACAAGACCGCCACGATCAAGGCAAAACACCACATTCAGTTTCTGAAGTGCAACATCGTGAATCACCTGGTCATATCCCCGTTGCATGAACGTGGAATAAATATTGCAAAAAGGAACGTATCCCGATGCAGCCATCCCTGCACTGAAGGTGACGGCATGCTGTTCGGCAATGCCAACGTCGAACGTACGGTCTGGCATTTTGGTCATCATCAGGTTGAGCGAACAACCGGTTGACATGGCAGGTGTAATCCCGACGATTTTAGGGTTTGCTTCCGCCAGTTCAATAATGGTCCGGCCAAACACTGTCTGGTATTTTGGCGCAAGCCCATGACATTTGTCCTCTTTGATGGTGCCCGTGTTTTTATCGAATACGCCCGGTGCATGATAAACAGTCTGATCCTTCTCCGCCTTCTCGAATCCCTTGCCTTTGACGGTATGGATATGCAGCAGTTTCGGGCCTTTGATGCCCTTCATGTCTTTGAGTAACTTCACCATCCTGATCACATCATTGCCATCCACCGGACCAAAATACCTGAAATTAAACGCTTCGAAAAGATTGCCGCTTCTCAGCAGGGTGGTTTTTACCGCATTCCCCAGCTGCTTCACAATGGCCCTGGAGTTCTTACCATATTTTGTACCACCTCCCATCAGCAACCAAACCTTATCACGAACCTTGTTATAAGTTCGCGAGGTAACGATATCTGCAAGATAATCTTTGATGGCTCCTACATTCTTGTCAATGGCGATCTGGTTATCATTGAGGATCACCATGAGGTTGGCATTTGAAACCCCGGCATTGTTGAGGGCTTCCATGGCCATTCCGCCGGTCATGGCCCCATCGCCGATGATGGCCACATGGTGCCGGTTTGTCTGGCCGCTCAATTTTGCGGCAACCGCCATTCCAAGGGCAGCAGAAATGGAAGTGGAGGAGTGTCCGACACCAAAGGCATCATACTCACTTTCTGCCATTTTCGGGAAGCCACTGATTCCTTTGTAGGTACGTATGGTATGAAACCGGTCTTTTCTCCCTGTCAGAATCTTGTGCGCATACGCCTGATGTCCAACATCCCAGATGATCTTGTCGAAGGGTGCATCATACACATAATGCAGTGCAACGGCAAGTTCGACGGTTCCAAGACTGGCTCCCAGGTGACCGGGATTTACTGCCATTACCTCAATGATGAACTGCCGGATCTCTTCACACAATCTTGGAAGATCCTCAAGTTTGAGTTTTTTGAGATCAGGGGGCAGGTTAATGTTGGTTAACAATGGTCCTGTAAGCGGAGTCATTTTGCTTGATTTATAGTAATCCGAGTTCCAGAAGGGCAGATTCCGAAAGCATCTCTTTGTCCCATGGTGGTTCAAAAGTGAGTTCAACTTTTACATTTCCAACACCTTCCACAATTTTCACCGTCTCCTGGACCTGCAAAGGCATGTCTTCAGCCACCGGGCAGTTGGGCGAGGTCAGCGTCATCAGGATGTAAACGTCATTGGTTTGTTCATTGATCTGCAGATTGTAAATCAACCCAAGGTCATAGATGTTGACCGGGATCTCAGGATCGAAGACAGACCTGAGTGCAGCGATAATTTTTGCCTCAAAAGGGCTGTGGTGAATTTGGTTGCCGGATTCCACGATTTTTTTTTGCAAAGGTAAGGTTATTCTAATTGTGCGAATGGGAATAGCCATTCAAAAAACACTCCAATATAACCTTTAGTATTTCAGGTGCATCTACACACTAAATATGTTCACGCAGATTTTCGCAGATTTTTTTCGCAGATTTTCGCTGAAGAATGCTACACGTCATGAATCTGCGGAAATTTGCGCCCTTTTCTGCGAAAATCTGCGAGACCAATTTATTTGTCAAGGATGATCGGACTGCTTACATCACATATTGGCGGACAAGGGCTTAAACTCCGGGATTCTGTACTGAATATCGTGTTCTTAATAGCATCCTTGCCAGTATCATCAATACCAACCACGATTCCAACGGTTTTTGCGCTGTTATCCTTTCCCATGTATACCCTGAACCCTGTGAGGGCAGCATTCTCTCTGGAAATGGCATTCATGGCATCCAGTTGCGATTTGTCGATCGTAAACCCTTTGATGACCTGGTTAAACGGCACTGCCGATGTCAGGTAGGAAGTCACAAACACACGTGCATCCGCGGAGGTAACCGGCGTTATCGGGTTTCCCGGGGCGATTGATCCGGGGCCATTGGTAAAGGCCATCATGCTGATTATTGAAATACCGGATACCAGGCCGGTGATAAACACCATGGCCATCAGGAAATAATTTTTTGTTTTCATAATATTTTATTTAGAATGATGTTAAATTAAAGTGTAATTTCGCTCAAAGATAAATGTTTATAACAATTCAACATAATTTTTTTTTGGGAAAATCAGTAAATTCTACCCATTAAATGTAAGCATTGGTACATGAAGAATCCCATTAATACAGCCGCCCTGCTTGTCATTCTCCTCTGCATGCATTCAGTTGGGCTGTTTAGCCAATCTGATCCGCAAACTTATATTGATAAAGTTTTTCGGGAATCTGAAGCAACTGAGAATGACAGCCTGAAGATCGAAAAGCTGTGTGGCCTTGCATTTTTCTTCACTGACTATCTCGGCGACCAGCAACGTGCAGACAGCATTGCTGAAATGGCCATCCGGATTGCAGAAAAAAGTCGTCGCCCGGAATTATTGTCCATGGCATACAACGGATATGTTGAATCGGCTAACCTTCATAAATATTACCAGAAAGCGCTTGATTATGCATTAAAGGCGGAACAGATCTCCTTGCCTGATAAAAACCAGGAAATTGCGTTTAGAAATTACAAAAATCTGGCGTCGATCTACCTGTCGGGGTATGAATTCGATAAGGCGTTGAAATACAGCTACAAACTTCTGTCAATTGCTGGCACGACCGAAAATACCGGATTGAAAGCTGAAAGCTATTTGTACATCGGGCAATGCCTTGAAGGGAAAAACCAGAAAATTGATGCCTTCCGGAATTACCTGAATGCGGTGAGCCTGTCGGAACGGATCAGAGATCAGAAACTGCAGATAAAATGTTATTCCCTGCTGTCGAACTTCTACAACTTCAGTAAATTATACGATAAAGCAACCCATTACAAATTGTTGCAGCAGAATCTGATTAAATCAACAACCCCGATTGATTCGACAGCCCTGATGTGGACGGAATATGATTTACAGGTGATCGACATCAATTCCAACAACAACCAGTTGTACGAAAGCAGCATGCAGGGAATCCTCGATTTCGCCATCCGCCACGGGCATAAGCGGATGTTAAACTACGAAATTGCGCTCATCCGCACACACTTTATCGAAGCCAATAAAATAAGCCAGCTGCGTGATCTTTATTATAAAAAATTTCCACGGGAATTAAATGATCTGGCGTTAGGAAACCCTGCGTTATATTTCAGGCTTAAGGCGTTCTTTTGTGAGGAAGAACAAAAGACTGATTCGGCGCTAATCTATTTCAACAAGGCAGAAAATTTCCTGCAATCTGATCCCAATGTAATTTTGCAATCAAATTTTTACCATCGGTTTGGTCAGTTTCTGCTTCGTCACGGACTGAAAGAAAAGGCCGTTGAAAAGTTTTCTAAATCACTCGAACTGGCACAATCGGCATTCTATATTGACTACATGCAGGGTGCAGCAAAACATCTTGAAGAAATTTATGCCGAAGAGGGGGATTTTAAAAATGCATATCGGTTCTCAGTAATGAACAAGGTTTTGAGCGACAGTTTGAACAACATGTCTAAAAAGGACCAATTGCTGATCATGGAGATTGACCATGAAACAAAACAGCAGGAATTGCTGGCAGAGCAAGATAAGCAAACCAGGAGCAGGAGACATTATTTGCAATATACCGCGATAACCATTGGAATCTTATCGGTATTTGTCATCCTGATCATGCTGGGAAGCATGAAGGTTCCCGAATGGATCATCAGGATGCTGGGCTTCTTCTCCTTTATTTTTCTCTTTGAGTTCATCATTTTACTTGCTGATCGCAAGATCGAAGTAATCACACACGGGGAGCCCTGGAAAGTGCTGCTGATAAAAATATTCCTCATCGCCATCCTCCTCCCCCTTCATCATGAAATTGAAAAGAGGGTAATCACCTACCTTTTGAACCATAAATTGCTTGATATTTCGAGATTTTCTCTGGTAAAGAAAATGAAGGAACATGCAAGAAAAATAACCAAAAGACCTCATCCCCCGTCCCCTTCTCCTTGAGGAGAAGGGGTGCAGGGGTTGAGGTTAATTTAATAAAACACAATCAATGAAAACAAAAATTGGAATTTTAGGATCAGGCGTAGTTGCCCGGGTACTGGGGAGCGGGTTCCTGAAACATGGGTATGAGGTAATGCTTGGCACCCGTGACCTTTCAAAACTTGCTGAATGGCAGGCTTTAAATAATGCAAAGATCGGAAGTTTCAGCGAAGCCGCTGCTTTTGGCAAGATTGTCGTGCTGGCTTCAAAAGGAACGGCTGCCGGAGCAGTTCTTCAATTGGCGGGTTCAGCCAATCTGAAAGGGAAAGTTGTGATCGACACAACCAATCCCATTGAAGATGCTGCCCCGGTGAACGGGGTCCTTCAGTATTTTACCGGCCTCGGCGACTCCCAGATGGAGCGGCTGCAGGCTTCATTTCCGGATGCCCGTTTTGTAAAAGCCTTTAACAGCGTGGGCAACCACTTCATGATCAATCCCGATTTCGGCGGGATCAAGCCAACCATGTTCATCTGTGGCAACGATGCAGATGCAAAAATGCAGGTGACCACCATTCTTGATCAGTTCGGATGGGAAATTGAAGACATGGGCGCAGTCGAAGCAGCAAGAGCCATTGAGCCTCTTTGTATCTTATGGTGTATCCCGGGGTTTATCCGGAATGAATGGATGCATGCCTTCAAGTTGCTGAAAAAGTAAGTCCGTAACCGTACGTATGGGCATCCTGTCACCTGGCAGGGGATTTATTTGTACTTTTATGAAATAGTTTTGCAACTGTCAACTTATCAATTTCATCAGATTGACCGGAAACCCAAAATGATTCAAAAAGTACTTGAGAATTTTAAATTCGCATCATTGAATAAGATGCAGCTGGCAACCATCGATGCGGCCAAAAAGTCAAAAGACATCATTCTTTTGTCTCCGACAGGTTCAGGAAAAACCCTGGCATTTCTGTTGCCGGTTGTGAGCCGGCTGAACGCTGAAAATGCAAATGTTCAGGCGCTGATCCTTGTTCCTTCACGTGAACTGGCCTTGCAGATTGAACAGGTGTTTAAACAGATGAGTTCCGGTTTTAAGATAAACTGCTTTTATGGCGGGCATTTAACCAAAACCGAAAGAAACAATTTGTCAAATCCGCCTGCTGTGATGGTTGGCACCCCTGGCAGGATCGCCCAGCATCTCCGTAATGACAACTTTGACACCGGTTCCATTCATACACTGGTGCTGGATGAGTTTGACAAATCCCTGGAATTTGGATTCAAGGAGGATATGTCTTTCATCATCAGTCAGTTGAAAAAACTCAAAAACCGAATCCTGACTTCTGCAACCACGATGGCTGAGATTCCCTCTTTCACCGGTATCAGGAATCCCGTTGAGCTTAACTTTCTGAACCTTCCCTCTCTGACCACCGCAGGATTAACCCTAAAATACCTGAAGGGTGATGACGCTGACAAACTCCAGCTGCTGTTCGGATTAATTTGCAAACTGCAGAATAAGTCAACCCTGGTTTTTTGCAATCACCGGGAAGCGGTTGAGCGAATAGGGTTGCTGCTAACGGAGAAGGGTTTGTCTCATGGAATTTTTCACGGGGGAATGGAACAGGAGGATCGGGAGCGTGCGCTGATAAAATTCAGAAACGGAAGTCACCGTTTGCTGATTACCACCGACCTTGCATCCCGGGGACTTGATATTCCTGAAATTGAGGCCATTGTACATTATCAATTACCAACCACGCTGGATATTTTTACGCACCGCAATGGAAGAACGGCAAGAATGAATGCCTCCGGCATCTCCTACCTGTTGCTGGCCGTGGCCGATCATCTGCCGCCATTCATCAAAGAAAATATTGAACCCGAAGTGTTGCCTGAAAAAAACACCCTGCCCGGAAAATCTCCATGGAGCACCTTATTTATTGCGGCCGGTAAAAAGGAGAAGATCAATAAAATGGATATCGTTGGCACACTGCTCCAAAAAGGCAACCTGGCAAAAGAGGAGCTTGGGCTGATTGAAGTATTGGACCATTCGTCCTATGTGGCAGTGCGCAGCAATAAAATACACCAGGTTCTTGGCCTGATCAGAAATGAAAAGATCAAGAATAAAAAGATAAGAGTTGAGATATCCGGGTGAATCCCTCAACATCTTTAAGCACGGGTTCGCGCCTTCGGTTACCTTGTTTTAATTAGTTTTGACGTAAAGATATTTTCTCCGGCAATCACCTTGATAAAATAGATCCCTGAGGGCTTGTCCGACAGCGAAAATTCCCTGGCTGACTCGCCCGGAAGGCTTTCTGACAATATGCTTTCTCCCCTGATTCCATAAATCTCAACCCGGACCAACCCGGTTGGGAGTTTGCCCGTAAGTTCCACCCGGAATTTTCCGTTGGTGGGATTCGGATAGACCCTGACCCCTGATTTTTCGGCATTAAACGGAGGTAAAGTTTCACCTTCCGTAATTTCAGCAGTCACAAAGGAAGCGGGTGGTGCCCCGCAGAATGGGCCGCCGGGTGCGATTGTTCCATGCATATATCCACCGGATTTGACCCAGGTACCCGGGAGATAATCGATGCTGACCCCGGCTATCATTGTTGTTATACCCCCGTTTTCGACAATAAACGATGTACCGCTGCCAGCAACCGTGATGGTCTGGGTTGCATTATAACATGGTGACTGTCCATTTACAACCGTTACATTCTGAATCGCAGTGGTTGGTGGAGGGGCGGCAGGGTCTGTGAGTGTGATATCGTCGATCTGCCAGGTACCGATTTCCCACGAATTACCGTTTACAGCGAAGGCAAACCGGAAAGTCGGGGAGCCAACATCCGGGGTGGTAAATAGCATGGTTGTGGCTTCCGGTCCCAGTATCCCGGCCAGGGCATTCGCCCATACCGGGTTCCATGTAGTTCCACCATCGCTGGTCGTCCATATCTCACAGGATGAGGTTGAAGTATAGGCATTGATGTAATGCTTAAACGAGAGATCCAGAGAAGCTGCTCCCGTTGTATTGATGACCGGCGACATTAAATAGGATCTTCCGTTAAAATAGGGAGTGTATGGTTTAAACTCGAGTTGAGGAAAAGCACCTCCGGCATAATTATTCAGTTCTACAACCCAGTTTGAAGGGGCACCGCTATTTCGCACTTGCCAGCATTGAGGTGTGATGCCAATTGTCATGGTGAAATCCTCTGAATAGGGCAGGGTTATTGCAGGGCAGGGTAAATAAAAAGTAAAAGGGCCTGACCAGTTACTTGTGGAACCTCCTCCGCAATCACTTTGAATGTAATAGCTATAGGAATAACCCATGATCAACCCGGTTAAATTATAGGGATTGGAGTTTACTCCGGTAATCATGGTTCCGGTACCCTTTGTAAACCCGAAATTGCCCCATTCGATATTCCACAAGTTTCCGCCGGAAGTCCATCCAAGCGTGGCAGAGGTTGAGGTGATGTTTGTGGCAGTCAGCGCAGTGGGAGACAGACACGGATTACAGGTAAGTTTTATCCAGTACCTGCTCAGTGAATCACATGCCACTTGTTGGGAATACTCAGGCGAGATTGTTACAAAGTAGGGACCTGCAGCACCTAGTTGAGATGTAATTGAACTGGTATAACCGGCACCGTCGGTCATACTTGAATAATACAAAGTGGAGGGGCACATGGCGGTACCAATTCCTATGAAATAGTGGAATTCAGCCTGAGCAGTCAGGGTAACATCATTGGGCTCTGTGAGGACCAGGCTATACCAGTCGGAATCGCGGTATGATCTTTCCAGCCAGGCAGTTCCGCAAATAGTATCGCCACAGGCAATCGTCTCGTATGCGGGAGGCACAAGGTCGCATCCATTGGTATTGGTACCGCAAACCTCTGCTTCAGGCACTGCGCCTGCAGGACAGTTAAAGTAATGGGTGCGGAAAGTCTTCTTCACCCATGCACTCGCATCTGTTTCACTGCAGTAGGTATTTACATAAAGATCATACTCATACCCCGGCAAAAGGTTGGTTAATGAATATGCCGGTGTGGAAGTAACATGTGCCGTAGTTCCGGTTCCCTGTGGATAGTCCTTCTGTACCCATTCGATGGTCCACTCCGGATTGACAGAGTAAGCAGAGGGAGTCCAGGATACATCCGCTGTTGTCGTGGTCAGTGTTGTATTGGAAACCGTTACATTGGTTGGGGGAAAGCAGGTGTAAATATCCACATGCAGCGGCCCGAGCCTGTCAGATTCGCCTAAATCATACTGTGCAGAGACCTGGCAATCATACCCTCCCGGGGCAAGTGCAAGGTCATCATAAAAAAGATCAGGAATATTATCACCGATTTTTAGATTATCCCGGTAAACATTGTAACCGGTAAAGACACCCAAAGCTAAACCCGGCTGTTGCGCTGTCACACCTGGTTGAGCCTGGTCGGTCTCATCCTGACCGGATTCAGGTTTTGCAGCTGTTATTGGATTGTTAAGGACAACCGTTGGCATTCCCATTGCAGGCATTGCGATGTCTTTAGCAGGCTTGGGCAGCGTATTTTCTGCCGTTTGCATCAGTTTTTGGGGAGCCAACAGGGCACTTTCTGAAACAAATCCCTGCAACGTCCAGTTAAAGTCAAAATTCCACGAATTTTTCATTGACAGCCAACCGTAACCGGCATTGATCATATCTCCTTTGCCTGCAATTGCCGGGCCCGAACTTAATCCGGCAGGATATCCCGAGGTTTCAATCACCTCATAACCGAACCATAATTCTTCGGTTCCGTCAATCAGGATCGGAGTATTCAGTGTCACCTCATTCCAGGAACCGATATAAGGATTGACAATGGCCTGTGAAAGAAGTAAAGTCCCGGCATCAACTCCTTTCCATACTTTCAAGGTGTACGTGGCCGTTGGTTCTGCAACCACAAATCGTATCTTTTTCAGATAGGCCCCATCATAAGGGGCGATATCAGTAACAGGCCACCTGGAGGCAACAGAGAAAATGGCAGGTCCGCCGTATCCAAGAGCGCCGATGATGGAGCCATCGCCCCAGTAAATCCATTGGTCAGCCACCGATCCCGGCGGCATCCAGCTTAAATGAACATTGTTGAGCATCGGCCCGGAAAGGCTTGCCTGCAAACCTGCCGGTGGCGCAAAAGGGTTGCTGGTCATGTCTATTTGAAATTGAACCTGGGCAATGATGTTGTCCAGAGTCGTAAAGCCTAACGGTGGGATTGCCGGATCCGGATTGAGGTCATCATCGTAATATATCAATCCCCTGTTTGCGCCAGTAGAAAATGAGCGAAATTGCGCCGGTGGCGAGTCCCAGCCGGGAGAATTTTCATCCACGGCAACTACAATATTGTTACCTGTATAGTAAAAAGGAGCAGGCAAGGTTATTTCAAACCAGTTTTCAGCAACAGGGTCGGGAATTAGCCCTGAGAAAACCTGGGTCATGGAGGCTAACGGAATCCAATCGACATCACTGGCAAATTCTGCCTTCACGGTATTTCCCAGGTAAACGGTCCAGTTATTCCATGTTGAGAAGTCAGGTGATCCGGAAGAGTAGTAAAACCGGATTTTTGTAATGATTCCGGAGCCTCCTCCGCCTGTGGTAATTTCACTTCCCAGGTAGATCTGCTGGCTGTAATTATAACCATAGTAACTGTGGACAGGAAAAAGCACTGACGTCTCAGTACCCGATCCAACCTGCACGGTCACACCCGCTCCTGCGCCTTTTTCAAAGGCTCCCATGTCAATGATGGAGTTAAAGACCCTCAGGTTCCCATCGAGATCTTTTGGCTGATCGTTAAATGCATTGTTCCCGGTGTTGATACATGGGCTTCCGGCTAACAGCCTGAAGTTGCCGGCAATCGAATCTGCAAAATTCGGATTTGACGAGATATTCCCTGTTCCAACCGGCAACGGTGTAGTACAGCAATACTCAAACAGGTTGCCATCGTAGTTGGAGACATTTCCAAACTGGTCGGTATTGCCCCATATGATGCAGTTCCGGAACTCCCCGCCTTCAAACACATAACTGATACCTCCCCGGTCTGCCGCAGTATTATTGACAATGGTACACCCGATCACAAGGATGGCGTGATTTAGCTGATCACCCCAGTCACAATGTACACCACCGCCGCCGATCGATGCGTTTGGCGCACTGTTGTTACTGATAAGACAATTTATCAATTTGCCGGTGTGGTAGAGATTCACGCCTCCTCCCCCACCATTCCAGTCGCAATTGCAGGTAATCGAATTCCCTGAAATGGTCGAATTAACGATCGCTGCATCGGCACTGCAATCACCCATGAATACACCTCCTCCAAAACTGTTCGAAGTGTTATTTTTAATGGTACAATTTATCACTTTTGCGCTTGCAGCTAATCCAACCAGGCATAATCCTCCTCCAAAATCCGGTGAATAATTATTTTGAATAACACAATTGAGTATCCGCGGTGATGACTCTAAAATAAAAACACCTCCGCCGCCGTAGATTTGATTCAACTCCGATGGTGCATACCCATGCTGTAAGGTCAATCCGACAATACGGCAGGTTGAATCTTCACCCTGGCTGATGGTCATTACGCGCCCCGTGCTGCTACCGTCGATGATCGTTGTGGAAATAAACGATGTATCCCCGGTGGTAAGAAACCATGAACCGAGCACGATATTCCTGCCATTCAGGTCTATGTGCTCGAAGTAGGTTCCCGGATCAACGATCAGGGTATCCCCATTGGCAGATGCATCGATCCCCGCCTGAATGGTACTGTAATTAGTCGGGATATAAATGGTGTTGCCTTGTCCCTGGCGGGTGATCACAAGGAATGCCAGAATAAGAGAGAGAGTAACGACTTTTTTCATTGTGTTATTTAGATTGATTATAACAAAGATAGGGCAATAAAAGCAAAAACAGTCTGTGTTAACATTTTTTAACACAGACTGTTCGCAATAAAACAATGAAATGTAATCTGAAGGTCGGCTATTTTTTGGCCTTTTTTTCCTTTTTTTCCAACCTTTTTTCTTTCAGCGACTTTGTTGGCTCTTTTTTGGCCTCCTTTTTTTGATCTTGTCCTTTTGACATGGCTTAGGGTTTTAAGGTTTATTTATTTGGTTGATTGTTTATCAGAATGGCATCCCGTCGTCAGATGGCATTTCATAGTAGCCCGGCAGAGGTTCTGCTTCCGGGGGAAGGGATTGCCCGGCACTTTTTTTGGCAATTTTCCACGCTTTGGCTTCGGTGTACCAGCGGTTGTTGAATTCCCGGCTTTCGAGGTCGAAAGAGATTTCTGCCTCGTCGCCTTCGGCTACTTTAAACTGGTCGATTTTATCACCCCAGAGTGAAAAACAGATTTTCCGGGGGACCTGGGCACTGGTTTCGAGAATAAATTCCTGTTTTTTCCAGATTCCATTCTTTCCTTCACCCGACTGAAGCGGCAACATTTTGATGACTTTTCCTGTTATTTCCATGGTGACCAGTTACTTAATAAATGAGATCGATATTGAATTTGAACAAACGAAATTAAAACAATTTGCTACATAAAATTCAATTGTTGATAATTTTGGTTTGACTATACCCTGAATGGCAGGACTTGTTGTATAAAAAAAAGAAGAACAGTCAGAAGTGTTTTCTCTACAGGAGCCCGATAAACAGGAACGGCAGGAGACCAGTGAGGATAATCAGCATGGTCATGAAGAAAAGGGAGACTTTATAGGAAGTTTCCACAGTGAGTTTCACCCCATCTGAATCTTTAAGATACATCGCAATGATGGGCCTGAAATAATAGGCCACACTGATGGCCGATCCGGCTACAGCAACTATGACCAGCCATACGAACCCTTGTTCAAGCGCTGTGGAAAAGAGGTAGTATTTTGCCATAAACCCTGCCAATGGCGGAATTCCCGCGAGAGAAAGCATGGAGACAGTGAGACAGAATGCCTCAAGCGGATTCGTTTTTGCCATCCCGTTAAGGGAGGTAAAGTAGTCGTTGCCATGAGCCTCACGGATGAGGATCAGGATGCCGAATGCCGATATGGTGGCAATTGAATAAGACAATGTATAGAGCAGCAGTGCATTGTTTGACATCGCACTGAAGGCCACGACAGCAAGCAGCATGTAGCCTGAATGGCTGATGCTCGAATAGGCCAGCATTCGCTTGAGGTTGGGCTGATACACACCTGTGAGGTTTCCCAATAAAATGGTGAAGGCAGCCATGACCCAGATGGTGGTTTCCCAAACACCATGAATGCCATGGAACGTGTGGCTGAAAAAACGGAACATGGCAACAATCGAGGCTGTTTTCACCACTGTCGCCATAAACGCCGTAAGCAAAGTCGGGGTTCCCTCATACACATCAGGGGCCCAGAAATGGAACGGGACGATGGCAATTTTAAAAGCCAGGCCGATAATGAGCAAAAACAGTCCTGCAAGGAACATCGGCGGGTAGGTTCCGCCACAGGAGGCAACGTAAACGGAGATATTCTGCAGATCGAATGATCCGCTGGAACCATAAATTAAGGCGATGCCGAATAATAAGAACCCGGAAAGGAAAGAGCCAAGGAGGAAGTATTTCAAGGTTGCCTCATTCGAAGTAATCGCCTCCTTGTGACTCCCGGCGAGCACATAGAGTGCGATGGAAAGAGTTTCGATTCCAAGGAAAAGCATGATCAGATTACCATACGAGGTCATCATCACAGCACCTGTCAGGGCAAAGATCATCACTCCGTAAATATCGTCAAGGGGCCGCTGAACACCCCGATAATAGTGTGCGGCCAGCGAAAAAATCAGGAAAGCCGAAAAAACAAGAACCATGCTGAACGCAACCGATGTATTATCGACAATGATCATGTCGTGGTAATAATTCCTGAATGCATTCCAATCCTGCACCGTGAGTAACATGGAGACCACCAATCCCAGGAGGATCACCGGCAAAAGCCATGATTGCTTTTTCATGATCCCCAGAAAGAGGACCAAAACACCGAGGATTGTTAACGAAACGATGGTAGTCATTGAAACATTTTTAAAAGTCAAATATAATGCTGCTCTGCAAATTTAATTGTATTGAAACATTTACGATCATGGCTGCACGATTATTCCGGCACAAAATCACAAAAACCGGCATTAAATATCAAGTAATATGTCTAAACTCCTCTCTGCCAACTCGTAAATCACAATATCCGGTTGTTCCTTATTTACAATATTATAATCCAGCCCCGACCATACAAGGACTGTCTCTCCAAAGCCTTCCTTGAAAAATTCAGCCGTATATTGAAAAAACGAATCATGAAAGACCAGTATTTTAAGGTTATTTACATTACTTGTATGACGGGACTCATACAACCCGGGCTTCAACTGTATATATTCAGGCATTACAAGTTTTGTTTGCCGGGCAGTTGCATTGCTTTTAAAGAGAGGCTTCAGAATCACCATTTTTTCCTTATCGGCCCTGCGTATCATATTAGACAATCCCCCTCTGAATGTGGTGCTGGTATCGATGCGGTAATCACTGAAATTCAGTATTTTCAATTCATTACATCCATCCCTGACCAATCGTTTCATGATCGTTTGATAGCCGGAGAAGGTTCCGATCCCGTTCCAGTGGGTATCGGTGTGATAATACAACTGGTAATCCTTGTAAGACTGGAAATCATCCCTCATGTCGATTATCCCGATCCCATGCTTCATCAATGCCCCCCTGACCTGATCAATTTTTATCATCTTCCCGGATTTCTCAATCGGAAGATACTCACTATATATGCCAAGTTTTCCGGGTGCAACAGCAAGATAGAATTTAATGCCCCTTTGATCAAAATAGCTCTGCATTTGAAGAACCTTCGCCACAATCCTTTGGACCTCTTCGTCATTGTAAACAACGATGCCTTTGGACTCTTTGATCACATCCGACCATGAATCACCCAGAAAAAGCCACCCATTCTCCCCCTCAACGGCTTTCTGCGGAAAAGGATTGACTCTGAAAACCTTAACCTTGATTTGTGTAAACAAATTGAGCATCAACTCCCTCAACCCGAAATTATCGGCATAATAACGATCAAATTGCTTGAAAAACACATCTATATTCCTGTAAAGGTGATTGAAATCAGAAAACGCAGGGGAAGGCATGGCCTCTTTCTTCCTGTTTTCAAAATTCCCGGCAGGAACCTTCAACCCTGATATCTTAACGATGAGTGGCAAACACAACAGTGCGAAAAAAAGAATGACGCTGATAAAACTGATGCTCCGTATATTTTTCATCATTCCTAAAACCTCATATAAATAAACGGGTTGTATGTGTTTTCAGCCATATAACTAATGCTCACAATTAAAAGCACGCCCAGGATCAGGATACCGGCAACGCGGGTAACCCTTATGAAAACCGGGTGCTCAAATGCCGGGGAGAAGATTGCTGCCTTTAACCGGGGGTATGCCGGAGTCGCAAGTAACAGGGCAATCAATGTAATTGCCAGCGTTTCTCCCGTAAAAATAAAGTAAACAAGGTAGCTTGTAAATGCAGGTAAACCGTGCGAAAATGTGAACATTTTTTCAAAGTAGCCAAATGCCTCACTGAGATCGCCGGATTTGAAAAGAACCCAGCTGCAGACTACAACCAGTAATGTATAGGCATGTTGGAGAGGAACCCAGAACTTTCTAAGGATTCTGCCGAGAAAAAGCTGTTCCAGCACCAGAAAGAAAGCAAAATAAATTCCCCAGGCAACAAAATGCAATCCTGCACCATGCCACAATCCGCAAATCAGGAAGGTGATTCCTGTCACAATAAGGTATATTATATTTTCGGTTCTGACCTGAAAATACTTATTCCCGGGCAACCTGCGTGAAAGCATGTATGCCAGTGGAAGAAAGATATAATCACGCAGCCAGGCCGACAATGAAATATGCCATCTGCGCCAGAATTCACGAATGTTTCTCGAAACATACGGGTAGTTGAAATTTTCCTGAAAATCGAATCCGATAAGCTTTCCAATGCCAATTGCGATATCCGTGTAGCCTGAGAAATCATAATATATCTCGAATGCAAAAGCAATAATGCCTGTCCATGCCATCAAAGTTGAGACATCCCCGGCCGGTGCATCGAAAATAAGGGTTGCAACCCGTGAAAAAGTACCGGCAATCAGGATTTTCTTGGCCAAACCTATGATAATTCGTTCAATGCCTGATGTCAGGTGCCTAACCGTGACTACCCTTGCTGACAGTTGCCCGCAAATATCTGCATAACGAACGATCGGTCCGGCAATCATTAAAGGGAACAGGGTAAAATATGTCAGGAATTCCAGGAAATTCCGACTCCTTTCTACCTTTCCGCGGTAAATATCTGCAGAATAAGAAATAGCCCTGAATGTATAAAAACTGATCCCAAGTGGAATTGCAATATCCGCTAATGAAAATCCAGGTTTTTCTGCCATGCTGTTTTTTGCCATCAGCATCCCGGTATCTATTATCGGAGTGAGATACTTATAGAAGAACAAAAGGGAAACGTTAAAAATCACGGAGGTGACCAGTCCTGTTCTCTTGTAGCCATTTCCGATAATCCATCCGAAAATATAGTTGACTAAACACGACAAAAGCAATATGAGAACCAGCGATCTGTCGGCCCAGAAATAAAACAGCAGGCTGAACAGAATCAGTATGATATTTTTAAGTTTTGCCGGTGAAAGGAAATAAACCCCGGCAAATACCGGAAAAAAGAGAAAGAGAAAAACAGGACTGTCGAAAACCATATTTTTACATTAATCCCGGTTTACTTCCGGAATCTCATCATCAAAATAAAACGTCATGTTTACTTACCTGCAATAATTCAGCACCTGTATTACATCGTCCGCAGTCAGGTTCAAAAATAACATCGGGAATAGTCCGATCCACAGGATCATAATAACCAACGGAATTAGTGCTGCCATTTCCCGCCATGATAAATCTGTTGTTAATGCAGTGATTTCATTGATCTTGCCAAGCATGGTACGCTGATACATCCGGAGCATGTAAACTGCACTGAAGATGATGGTCAGCCCGGCAATGGCGGCAAAAATCATGGAATATTTAAACAATCCCAGCAGCAGCAGGAATTCTCCGATGAATCCGTTGGTAAGGGGAAGGGCAATGCTGCCCAGCAGGATGATCAGGAAGACGATGGCAAGCCGGGGTGCCTTCAGGGCAATTCCACCGAGGTCGCTGATGTTCCGGGTACCTGTCCGCTGTTCAATCAGGTCGATCACGATGAAGAGCCCGACGATGTTTACGCCATGTGATACCATTTGAATTACAGCACCTTGCATGGCATAAGGATTGAGCACAAAGATACCGGCTGCAATCAACCCCACATGTGCAATGGATGAATACGCCACGAGCCGTTTCATGTCTTGCTGCCTGATTGCAATAATTGATGCATAAACAATTCCGGTTACAGCAAGGACCAACACGACCGGGGCAAATTGTTGCATTGTGTTATGACAAACCGGTATCAGCCAGCGTATCATGCCGTACAGGCCCATCTTCAGCATGATCCCGGCCAGCAGCATGCTTCCTGCGGCAGGAGCCGCGGTATATGTATCGGGTTGCCATGTGTGAAATGGGAAAACAGGTATTTTAATGGCAAACGCTACAAAAAATGCCAAAAAGATCCATGATTGCTCAGATGGTGTCAGCCTGGCTGCATAGAGCCATTGAAAGTCAAATGAATGGGGAAGCGGCGTTTTGAAATAGACGTATAACAGGGCCACCAGCATGAAAAGGCTTCCCACAAAGGTGTATATGAAGAACTTAAATGTAATCCGTATGCGGTCATTTCCTCCCCAAACCGCGCAGATAAACCAGGCCGGGATGAGTGCCAGTTCCCAGAAAATATAGAACACGAGTCCGTCGAACGCCACGAAAACTCCTACCAGCGCCATCTCCATCAATAGAATCAGGCTGTAAAAGGCAGCTGGCTTGCTGTATGAGTGGTTGAAACTTGCGAGAATGATCACCGGAACCAGGAAAGTAGTCAGCATCACCATCATTAAACTGATGCCATCCATCCCGAACTTAAGACTTACACCAAGTGTGGAGAGCCAGTCGGCCGTCACCAGCAGATTGCAATGGCATGAAGTTTTATAGGTGATGAAGGCTGCCACAGCCAGCACGAATTCAGCAACAGAGCCAGCCAGCGCCAATTGCCTGATGGCCCTTTCCTGCCTGACGGAGATCAGTATCAGCGAGAGCGCCAGGGGAAATAATATGAGTATAACTGTCAGCATCGGTCAGATCAGGATGTTAAGAAAAAGGATCAGGATGATCCCCAAAATCATGATGAACATGTAAAAACCTACATTTCCGGTTTGGATGAAACGAACGGTATTGCCGGTCCAAACAACCATGTTGCCCACCCCGTTCACGAGGCGGTCGATGAAGCGAATCTCGACAACTTCATGAAAAACCTTTGACAGCCAGAGAATCGGTTTGGAAATGATATAGTCATACAGTTCGTCGATATAATATTTATTAATCATTAACTGCACCAGGGAAGGCCGTTTGGCGCCATCCGGAAGCAGTTCCGGTTCATTTTTAACAAAGCGGAAATATGCAAGGAATACCATGCCAAGTACAACTATCAGGGTGATGCCCATCAGCAACAATTCGGTACTTAGTGACATCGGGGTTTCCGGTGTAACCAGGACAGCCGAATCGGCGAAAACGGGGGCCAGGAAGCCCGAGAGCGAGTTTCCTCCATTGAAAATTTCCGGCAGGTTAAGCAATCCGCCAAACGCTGCCAGAATGGCAAGGATGATCAGCGGAGTGGTCATCACCCTGGGTGATTCATGGAGATGATGCATTTGTTCATCTGTTCCTCGGAAACTTCTGAAAAATGTCAGGTAAAGCAGGCGGAACATGTAAAACGCGGTCATCAGCGAGCCGACTACGGCAATGATCCAGAGGAGGGAGGAGTGTTCAAACAGGTGCAAAAGGATTTCATCTTTGGAAAAGAAACCCGACAATGGCGGAATTCCTGCTATGGCAATGGTGGCAATGAGAAATGTCCAGTAAGTTTTGGGAAGTTTGCTTCGCAGTCCGCCCATGTTTCGGATATCCTGTTCCCCGCCAAGTGCATGGATCACACTCCCGGCACCCAGAAAGAGAAGCGCTTTGAAGAAGGCATGGGTGGTGAGGTGGAACATGGCACCGGTGAAAGCACCAACACTCAGTCCCACAAACATATAACCAAGCTGGCTGATGGTGGAATAGGCCAGCACTTTTTTGATGTCATTCTGAAAGATCGCAATGCTGGCTGCAAACAAGGCGGTTGCAAGTCCTGTAATTCCGATAACGGACATTGTTGTCGGAGCCAGCACGTAGAGGATATTCGACCGGGCGATCATGTAAACCCCTGCAGTGACCATGGTTGCAGCATGGATGAGTGCTGAAACCGGTGTTGGGCCTGCCATGGCGTCGGGCAACCAGGTATAAAGCGGAATCTGCGCACTCTTTCCGACCGCCCCGATGAAAAGCAGCAGGGTGATGGCGATGATTGTCGGATCTCCCATCGGCATGGCCTTTGCCTGTTGAAAAACCTGATCAAACGAAAGTGAACTGAACGTGTTGAATATCAAAAACATTCCAAGAAGAAAACCAAGATCTCCGATGCGGTTCATGATGAATGCCTTTTTTGCGGCATTGTTATAATCATGATTTTTGAACCAGAAGCCAATGAGGAGATAGGAACAGAGTCCCACCCCTTCCCAGCCGATGAACATGATCGGATAATTGGCGCCAAGAACAAGCAGCAGCATGAAGAAGACGAAGAGGTTCATGTAGGCAAAGAACCGGCCGTACCCCGGGTCCTCTTTCATGTAACCAACCGAATAAACATGTATCAGGAAACCAACGCCTGTAACGATCAGCAGCATCAATACCGACAGGGGATCTATGAGGAAGGCGAAAGGAATCTGAAGGGAGCCGGTGTGGATCCAGGTAAAGAGCGTTTGAGTTGGTGAACCAGCGAAATTGTGAACATTGAAAAAAGTAAAGAGGGAGAAGATAAATGATAAAAGCACCGTGCCCGGGCCCAGGATCGAGGTGACTTTTTTGGGGATGGAACGAAAGCCCATCCCAAGGATCAGGAATCCCAGAAGCGGAAATATTGGAATTAAAAAAACAACAAAGGTCAGGTTCATAGTTTTAAAAATGAATTCAAATTGCAGATAGCAAAGTCAAATATAAAAATTTGGTGGTAGGTTAAGCAGAACAAATATTTTGATATTTGCCTTTGCAATTTGAATTTTGAATTTTCCGAATTACCATTTAAGTTTATTAAGTACGTTTATATCAATCGAATGCGTCGTGCGATAAATGAGCACCACAATGGCCAGCCCGATCGCCACTTCTGCTGCAGCCACAACCATGATGAAGAAGACGAAGATCTGTCCTGCCGGATCGTTGTTATAGGCTGAAAATGCTGCAAGCAAAAGATTGATCGAATTGATCATCAACTCTATCGACATCAGGATCACCAGGGCGTTGCGTTTGATGAGCACGCCGATTACGCCGATGCTGAAAAGGACAGAGCAAAAGACGAGGTAATACTGGATCGGGATGTTTGTAGGTATATCCATTTATTATATTATTTTAATAACGAATATCGAATATTGAATAACGAATATCGAACTATTTAGGCGTTTTGCGTTTCTCTGATGTTTGGATACTTTTTACAAATATTGCAATTAGTTCATTACATTCCTGAAGTCCAATTGCCACAGTTTCAGTATTTCTGATTAAAGGTTTTTTCTGAATTATTTTTAAGGCAACAAGGGTTTCCCTCAACTCTTTCAGGCAAATCTTCATCTTATGGATAAAATCGTTCAAAGACTCCGCACTTTTGGCCTCACCATAATTTAATGCCGGCGAAGTCGCAGACCGAATTATCTGACCACAAATATATCTGCCATACATTGTTTCTGGTAAGTTTTCAGACATATTGGCGATCATTACAGCAAAAGTAATAAGCCGATCTTCTAAATCATATTTTTTCTCCTCGTTCACAGATTGTCTCTCCTCAGTTCTGGATTCAACATTCGATATTCAACATTCGATATTCAATATTCGATATTCAATATTCGATATTCATTTAGATCTGCTCCTTCTTCCCTAAAAGCACCGCCCCAACCATCGCAGTTAAAAACAACACCGACGATAATTCAAACGGTATCAGGTAGTCATGATAGAGTATTTTTCCAAGATTTTTAACCAATCCTATCTGGGTGCTCATCGGATCCTGCAGCGACTGAATGTCATACCCCCTGAAAATACCGATCAGGGTAAGCATCAGCATGCCGCCGGCAATAAAAGCCATAATATTGACCCATAACGGCTTTGGTGACCTTTCGTCTTTGTTAAGGTTCAGCAGCATCACCGTAAACAGGAACAGCACCATGATGGCACCGGCATAAACGATTACATGCACAACTGCCAGGAACTGGGCATTCAGCAATACATAGTGACCTGCAATTGCAAAAAAGGTCATTGTCAGAAACAAAACCGAATGGATTGGTTTTTTTGACGCAAGCACCATCACTGCCGAAAACAGGGCCATGACGCTGAGAAAATGGAAGATGTATTGTGTGAACATCCTTATTTATTATGTTTATATCTCTTATCTTTCTTAAATTCAAGCACTTTCGCCGTTTGCCTCTTTGAAACATCGACCCGTTTTGCCGGGTCAGCAGGCTCAACCAGTACATCTTTGCCATAGATGAACCTGTCGCGCTGGTATTCCGACTTCACAATTTCCGGCGTCAGGAAGATGGCCTCTTTCGGACATGCCTCTTCGCAATCTCCGCAGAAAATACACCGCAGCATGTTGATTTCATAAACTATGGCATATTTCTCTTCCCTGTAAAGGTGCTCTTCGCCCGGCTTCCGTTCGGCCGACACCATGGTTATCGCTTCAGCCGGGCAGGCAACTGCACAAAGTCCGCAGGCAGTACACCGTTCCCGTCCTTCGTCATCCCGCTTCAGCACATGTTTTCCCCGATAAATATCAGAAAATTCACGTGTTACCTCAGGATACTGAACAGTGGTCTTCCGGCGGAACAGGTGCCCAAAGGTAATGCGCATTCCGCCAAGAATCGCCGGGAAGTAAATCCTTTCCCGGAAAGACATCTTTTTGTTCGAAACTATTTTAGACCTGTTTGTTAAGTTCTTCATTTTTATAATTCAATAGGCAAAATGCAAAGTTAAATATCAAAATTTGTTACGACAGCCACTCCCAAATTTTGCACTTTGATTTTTCTGTCTGCATTTTGCCCTTTTTTATTGATTTAGCAGTATCACAACTCCTGTTATCACAACATTCAAAATAGCCAGTGGTATCAGGCTTTTCCACCCAAGTTTCATCAGCTGGTCATAGCGGAACCGTGGGAGGGTCCATCGGATCCACATGTAGATGAATCCGAAAAAAGTAATTTTTGTAAAGAGCACCATGAAACTCACGAAGGCAAAAACATTGGGCGAAAGCCCCAGTTTGTCTATTCCGGGAAAATGGTACCCGCCTAAAAACAGGGTCGCCATAACGGCACCGGAGATAAACATATTGATGTACTCGGCAAAAAGATAAAAACCGAGTTTCATGCTGCTGTATTCTGTATGGTATCCTCCAACCAGTTCGGTCTCACACTCCGGAAGGTCGAAAGGGGCGCGGTTTGTTTCGGCAAAAGCGCACACCAGGAAGATCAGGAATCCAAGGGGCTGATAAAGGATATTCCAGTGAAAACCATGCTGCTGTGCAACAATTTCACGCATGCTGAGCGATCCCGACATCATGACAATGGTGATGATCGACAGGCTCATTGCCAGTTCGTAGCTGATCATCTGAGAAGAAGCGCGCACCGCACCGAGGAGGGCATATTTGTTGTTTGAGGCCCATCCTCCGATCATGATGCCATAGACACCAATGGAGAGGATGGCAAAGACATAGAGTATTCCGATATTGACGTCGGCCACCTGCATGGGATAAACCACCCCGTTGATCACGATGTCGGGGCCCCAGGGAATGGCAGCACTTGTCAGAAGCGCAACGAACATGGTTAGTGAAGGTCCCAGAATATAAAGGAATTTGTCTGCCGATGCCGGCATGAACTCCTCCTTGAAAAAAAGTTTGAGTCCGTCGGCCAAAGGCTGCAGCAATCCCCACGGTCCTGCCCGGTTGGGACCATGGCGGTCCTGGAACCATCCGGCTACCTTGCGTTCGATGAGGGTTGAGTACATCGCCACAACAAGGCTTAACACCAGGATGAAGCTGGCAAGAAGGGCTTTGTATATGATTTGTGTTATCATTCCTGTATCTCCATTGTTCCTTCAATCGGGTTGATCACCGACTGTTTCTTACTCTCTTCATAATGATTGGCTGAAATAACCGACTGGCGTGTGATGTGCCTTGGTCCTTCGATGATCCAATCGTTGACATCCTTTTTTTCAAAGCGGCATTCATTGCAGATGAACTCCTCCACCTCACCAAACTCGTCTTTACGCCCGGTGACGCGGTATATTTCGTTTCCAAACATCCAGACAGCAGTTTTCCCGGCACATTTGGAACATTCACGATGGGCATTCATGGGTTTAAGGAACCAAACCCGGCTTTTAAACCGAAAAGTCTTGTCGGTAAGCGCCCCAACCGGGCAAACATCAATGACGTTCCCTGAAAATTCATTGGTCACTGCATTCCCGATAAAAGTACTGATTTCTGAAACATCTCCACGGTACATCACGCCGTGCAACCGTTTATCGGTAAGCTGGCCGGCAGTATAAACACACCGGTAGCAAAGGATGCACCTGTTCATATGGAGTTTGATATTTTCCCCGATATCGATTACCGGGAATTCACGGCGATCCTCTTCAGTAGCCGTTTCATCCATCCCGTAACCAAAACTCAGGTCCTGCAGGTCACATTCACCTGCCTGGTCGCAAACCGGGCAATCGAGCGGATGGTTAAGGAGCAAAAACTCAACAACACCTTTCCGCGCTTCAATGACCTCTGGTGAAGTGAGGTTCTGTACCACCATGCCATCCTGAACGGGCGTGCTGCAGGAAGCCACGAGCTTTGGCATGGGTCGCGGATCTTTTGCAGAGGATTGCGCCACCTTAACCAGGCAGGTACGGCATTTCCCTCCTGAACCTTTCAGTTTGGAGTAGTAGCACATGGCCGGGGGGACGAGTTTTCCCCCGATTTTTCGCGCCGCCTGGAGGATGGTGGTGCCATCTTCTACTTCGACCTGGACGTTATCTATTGTGACTTTCATGGTTTCTTGTTTGACCCTGCACTGAAGTGTAGGGTTTTACCAGTATTTTATGCCTGTTCCGGAATCGGGTATCAGCGACTCCTCCTCGATATTAAGCGCTCCGTGGTGAATATTTTTCACTGTCTCCGGATGTTTAACATGAAACTCGAACTCCTTCCGGAAATGCCTGATGGCGCTGGCAACCGGCCAGGCCGCTGCATCTCCGAGCGGACAAATCGTATTGCCTTCAATATTTTTGGCTACCCTGACGAGCAGATCGATATCCGACATCTTCCCCAGGCCATGCTCGATCCGGTACAGGACCTTCTCCATCCATCCGGTACCTTCCCGGCAGGGAGAACATTGCCCGCACGATTCATGACGGTAGAAATGGGCCAGGTTCCAGGTATTGCGCACGATACAGGCATCTTCATCATACACGATGAACCCGCCTGAACCCAGCATGGTACCTGTCTCAAAGTCTCCATCAGCCAGGGATTCGTACGTCATAAGGCGTTTCTCACCTTTTGCCGTGTTCAGCATCAGATCAGCCGGAAGGATCGGCACTGAGGATCCGCCGGGAATAACGGCTTTCAAATATTTATCATTTGCAATGCCCCCGCAATATTCCGGAGCATAGATAAAATCCTCCACCGGAAGACCCATTTCGATTTCATAAACCCCGGGGTTGTTGATGTTGCCGCAGGCCGAGATCAGTTTGGTTCCGGTACTTTTTCCTCGCCCGATCTTTGAATAGGTCTCTCCGCCCATGAGGATGATGGGGCCAACAGCAGCAAGGGTTTCCACATTGTTCACCACGGTCGGGCATCCATAAAGCCCTTTGAATGCGGGAAATGGCGGTTTGATGCGGGGGTTGCCCCGTTTACCTTCAAGTGATTCGAGCAGGGCGGTCTCTTCTCCGCATATATAGGCTCCGGCGCCGGGATGGACGTAAATGTTTAAAGAATAATCGGTTCCCAGGATACGGTCGCCCAGGAAACCGTGCTGACGGGCCTCCATGATCGCTGTTTCAAGGATGCCGACCAGGTATTTGAACTCACCCCGGATGTAGATATAACAGGTGTTTACGCCAAGGGCATAGCTCGAAATGATCAGCCCTTCGATAAGGCGGTGCGGCAGATGCTGCATCAGGTAACGGTCCTTGAATGTTCCGGGCTCACTTTCGTCGGCGTTGCAGACAAGGTATCTGGGTTTGTCAGACTTCCGGTCGAGGAAACTCCATTTGAGCCCTGTCGGGAAACCGGCGCCTCCCCTGCCCCGCAAACCCGACCGGTTCACCTCCTGGCCAACCTCAGACGCCGTCATTTCCCGTAAAGCTTTTTCCACAGCAGCATAGCCACCGTGGGCACGGTAAACGTCGAATCCCCGGATACCCGGGATGTCAATGCCGGCTAGCAGAATTTTTCCACCCATGATAATCCGCCCGGTTTATTTCTGTTTGCATATTCCCTAAAGTCTTCGATAAGCTTATCCACCTTTCCCGGTGTGAGCTTCTCATAATATTCACTGTTGACCTGCATCACCGGCCCGGTACCGCAGGAGCCCAGGCACTCCACCTCTTTCAGCGTGAAAACTCCGTCAGGCGTGGTTTCACCGGGTTTTATCTCCAGAACCTCCTGAAGGTGTGCTAAAATCTTTTCGCCTCCCGAAATGGCACATGGGCCGGTCCGGCAGACTTCTATCACATATTTTCCCATTTTTTCAAGATAAAACATTGAATAAAATGTAGCCACTTCATACACTTCAATCGGCTGGATACCCAGGAGTGTGGCCACATAATCCATTGCATCAACAGAAAGATAGCCCCCCAGTTCTTCCTGGGCAATATGCAAAACGGGAAGCAATGCCGATTTCTGCTGACCCTCCGGGTAACGCAGGATCAAGGCATGCACCTTTGCAAGCACAGCAGGTGTGAATGCGACTGATTTGCCGTCGCGGGCAAACCGGGGGTGATGTATTATGTTGCTGTTTTTCATTGTCTTAATAATTCCAAATGCAGATTGCAAAACCAAATGTCAAAATTATTGATCTACGATCATAATCCCCCGATATTTGCATTTTGCATTTGCATTTTGCATTTTGCATTTTGATATTTTTATGCATCCAGTTCACCTGCAATTACATTCATACTGCTCATCGTCAGGATGGCATCCGACAAAACACCACCTTTTATCATCTCCGGGTAAGCCTGGTAATAGATAAATCCCGGCCTGCGGAAATGCAGACGGAACGGGGTTCTGCCACCATCGCTCACAAGATAAAAGCCCAGTTCACCGTTGCCACCTTCCACCGAATGAAAAACTTCTCCAACCGGAACATCAATTTCTCCCATCACAATTTTAAAATGCCAGATCAGCGACTCCATTTTTGAATACACCGCTTCCTTGGGTGGCAGGTAAAACTGCGGAGCATCCACATGAAAATTCCCTTCCGGCAGATTTTCGAGGGCGTTTCTGACAAGTTTGACACTTTCCCAAAGTTCCTGCTGACGCACACAAAACCGGTCATAGGTATCTCCCTGTGTTCCAACAGGAATGACAAATTCAAAATCGTCGTAGCTGCTGTATGGCGTCATTACCCTTACATCATAATCAACTCCGGCTGCACGCAGGTTGGGGCCTGTAAAGCCATAGTTAAGCGCACGCTCTCCGCTGATGGGTCCCACACCAATGGTGCGGTCCATGAAAATCCGGTTGCGGAGAAGCAGTTTTTCGAATTCAACTAAAACTTTGGGCAGATGATCGATGAAAGCCCTTATTTTCTGAACCGCTTTTGGTGTAAAGTCCCGTTCGAACCCCCCGATCCGGCCCATGTTGGTGGTCAGGCGGGCCCCGGAGACCTCTTCATAGATTTCATATACCTTTTCCCGTTCCTGGAAAACATAAATGAAACCTGTGAGCGCGCCGCTGTCGACACCGATCACGCTGTTGCAAACGAGGTGGTCGGTGATGCGCGCCAGTTCCATCAGGATGATGCGCATATAATCGATCCGCTTCGTGGTTTTGATACCAAGCAGTTTCTCAACCGTCAAATGCCAGCCGATGTTATTGATGGGTGAAGAGCAATAGTTCAGCCGGTCGGTAAGGGGTGTGATCTGATAGTATGGCCGGCGTTCAGCAATCTTTTCAAAGGCACGGTGAATATAACCGATGGTTTGTTCGGCATCGATGATCTGCTCACCGTCAAGCGTCAGCACATTCTGGAATATGCCGTGCGTGGCCGGATGGGTCGGGCCGAGGTTTAGCGTTGTATATTGCTTATCTTCCAAAATATCTGTCATCTTTGTCTTCCCTTGTCGGATCCTCGAGAGGATATTCCTTGCGCATCGGGAAAAAATCCATGTATTCTACATTTAAAATCCGTTTCAGGTTGGGGTGCCCTTCAAAAAGGATCCCGTAAAAATCATAAGTTTCGCGTTCCATCCAGTTTGCTGTTGAAAACAGGTCTGTGACAGTAGGGATTGTTGGATTGCTGACAGTAACGAATGTTTTAACCCGAATGCGTTTATTTTCCGACAGGTTGTGCAGGTGATACACAACTCCGAGCGGCAACCCGCGGTCGGGATAGTGAATGCCACAAAGGTCTGTCAGGAAGTTAAAGTTCATATTTTCAGTTTCCTTCAAAAACCTGATCACATCATGGATCACGGGGGATGTAACGATCACTGTGAGGATATCTCCGCCGGTCTCCTTTTCAAGGATATCGTGGGAGAAGTGCTTATGCAGCAGATCGGTTATGTAGGTGTTTTCCATCTTTTTAAATAATCGACATGTAGATACGGGGCATGCCCCGTATCTACATGATCCCGTATGAAGCCAGCAATTCCCTGTATTCCGGGGAGTACCTGCGCCTCAGTGATTCATTTACCACCAGGTCCTGGATCTTCATAAAGCCGTTGATGATCTGCTCAGGCCGTGGCGGACAACCCGGCACGTATACATCAACCGGAACAACCCGATCGATCCCCTGGAGTACACTGTAGGTATCAAAAATTCCTCCGCTGGACGCACAGGCGCCAACAGCAAGTACCCAGCGTGGCTCGGCCATCTGGATATAAACCTGTTGAATCACCGGTGCCATTTTTTTTGCAATCGTCCCCATCACCATCAGCAGGTCGGCCTGGCGCGGACTAAAACTGAGCCTTTCAGCTCCAAATCTTCCAAGATCATAATGCGCACCCATTGTTGCCATGAATTCAATGCCGCAGCACGAGGTAGCAAAAGGCAATGGCCAGATCGAATTGCTTCGTGCGATGCCAACAACTTTATCAAATGAGGTTGCAAATATTCCCGGGGCGGTATAACCGTCGGGTGGTTCAACTTTGTTATATGTCGGGATCGTCCTGTCCATTTAATTGAATTCAAATTGGAAAATGCAAAATCAAATGTCAAATTTTTGTTCAACTTCAACTACTGCAAAATTTGAAATTTGCCTTTGCACTCTGCATTTTGCATTTTTCTAATCCTCCCAGTTAAGGGCACCTTTCTTGATAATATACCAAAATCCGAACAGCAGAAAACCCAGGAATAAAAGCATTTCCCAAAAACCATCCCAGCCGAATTCCTTGAAATTAACAGCCCATGGATAGAAGAAGATGATCTCCACATCGAAAAGGACAAAAAGGATGGCGATTAAAAAATATTTGACTGAAAAAGGAAAGCGTGCATTGCCTTGTACTTCGATCCCGCATTCAAAATTCTGATCCTTCCTGATGGTGTGAAATTTTTTTCGTTTGCCTCCGATAACATGGGTTGCAAACATTGTAACTGCCACAAAACCAAAAGCGACTGCTGACTGAACCAACACGGGAATGTAATCTGACGGGAAAAAGCTGGCGTCCATTATTTAGAATTATTCTTGACAAAGATATAAATTTTTTTCAATATCGTTAAAATCTTCACAAATAAAATGAAAGATTGCTGAAGTACCAACATGTTCATGCCTGCCCTGCCCCGGCTCCTCCCGTCCCGAAAGCAGGGAAGCACAAATGGGTTTATATCTTGAACCTATTATTTGGCGTGCAGAAACGCTCTCATATCTGGATTCTACTCCGACATTGAGAACTTGTTAACAACTTGATTATTTTCAACACTTTGTTTTCCGGTTGTTTATCCCATCCAATTTCTTTGGCTCAATTATTTCATTGTGGGTTCCTGCAAATATTCAATTTACAGGAATCCCAAGTTATAAACGTTGCAGAATCATGGAGCTAAAAAGAATAAAGAAAGCACTCATCACCTCATTGTTCACAATAATGGTGCTGATATTGACGGCCACCTCCTCCATGGCACAGTTATCCTTCACCCCCAAAATTAATGCCAGGATCATCAATCCGGAGGACATTTGCAGCATCTCATTATCTTCTCCGAATGGCACTGAATTTCTCCTGAAAAACGGAGCGAACAGCGTTTTTGAAATATGTATTTCGGACCTCCAGCCAGTGCTGACCAGTAAAGACGGGACACAAAAAGTGAGTTACAGCCTGAGTTTAAAAAGGCAGAAGGCAGCCTCCATTGACATGACAACCATATGTTTGAATGTTGCATTCGACGAAAAGGTTAAAAGCGGGTTGTTCCAGCCATCAGGTCCTTACCAGATATTCGTGAATTACAATTAACAAATTGGCTTCTGCTCATTTCTTCTATCGCTTTTTCATCAGGGGGAAAAGAAACAACAGGATTTTACGCTACTTTTGTGCGCTGAAATGATCCTTACCGAAGATGAGAAAAAACCTGTTTATCGCCTTTGAAGGCATTGATGGAAGCGGAAAAAGCACCCAGGTAAAACTGCTCACCGAACACCTGGAAAAGTCCGGGCATAAGGTCTATTGCACGGTTGAACCCACCAACAGTCACATCGGTTCTATCATCCGGAGCATCTTCAGCCATAAAATCGAAGCAGATCATCGCACCATTGCCGGGCTTTTCGTAGCCGACAGGCTGGATCACCTTTTGAACAAAACCGATGGAATTCTGAAGAAGCTGGACGAGGGTTATACTGTAATTACCGACCGGTATTACCTCTCTTCGTACGCCTATCATGGCGCCCACATGCCGCTCGAATGGGTGATCGGGGCAAATTCCCTGAGCGCTGATCTAATGCGGCCGGATATCAACATTTATATCGACATCTTCCCCGAAATCAGCATGGCACGCCTTAAGAAGGGACGAACCTCCCTTGAGCTATTTGAAACGATGGAAAACCTGATAATTGTCCGCGAAAAGTACTATGAAGCCATTGAAAAGCTAAAATCTGTTGAGAAAATATTCATCACCGACGGAAACCGCTCCCAGGAACTGATCGCCGCCGACATCCGCCACCACCTATCCATCTTAACACTTAACACTTAATCACTTAACACTTCCTTACTCGTATCTTAACGCATCTATCGGATTCAGTCCGGCAGCTTTACGCGCCGGGTACCAGCCGAAAAATATTCCGATGGCTGATGAGAAGATGAACGACATCAGGATGGACTGGATCGTGATGGTCACCGGCCAGTTGAGGATGTTGGCAATCAGCTGGGAGACAAGAACCCCAAGCGAAACACCTATGAAACCTCCAAGCAGGCTGATCAGCAGTGCTTCGATGAGAAACTGAAGCAGGACGTCACGCCCGCGGGCGCCCACGCTCATGCGGATCCCGATCTCACGGGTACGTTCTGTCACCGATACCAGCATGATGTTCATGATCCCGATGCCCCCGACGAGCAGGGAGATGCTGGCAATGGTTGCAAGCAAAATGGTGAGAATCCCTGAGGTTGCAGTTGCCGCGGCTGCAATGTCAGTTTGTGTACGTATGGTAAAATCGGGATCTTCCGACGGTCCCAGGTTGTGTTTGGCCTTCAGCACATCTTTGATCTCCTGTGATGCGTTGGTTATCAGCGGTTCTGACCTGGCTGACGCAAGCATGCTCTGAATGTGGGTAATGGCCATTATTCGCTTCTGCACGGTGGAAAACGGGGCGATTACCATATCGTCCTGGTCCTGCCCGTAAGCGTTTTGCCCTTTTTTCTCGGTAACGCCCACTATCTTAAACGGAATTTTATTGATCCGGATAAAACTCCCAACCGGGTCAGCATCTGTGCCAAACAGGTTTGTGACCACCGTTTGCCCGATCACACAAACTTTGGTTGCGCTGCGGTCGTCACTCATGGTGAATAAGCTTCCGCTGACCAGGTTGAGGTTCCTGATCTCAAAGTAATTCGGATAAACACCGTACACAGATGTTCTCCAGTTCAAATTTCCATTGACAAGTTGTCCGCTGCTGCGCACCTGCGGGGTAACATACGCCACAGACGGACAGCGTTCGGTAATCGCAGTGACATCCTCGATGGTCATCTTCTGGGAAGAGCCTGCCTCCATGCGCACGCCACCTGCACTGCTTGCCTGTGGAAAGATCATGAGCACGTTGGTTCCGAGGGTGGAGATCTGCGCCTGGATGCTTTGCTTGGAACCCTGGCCAATGGCCAGCATGGCAATCACAGATGCAACCCCGATGATGATGCCCAGCATGGTAAGGAATGTACGCATTTTATTTTTTGCAAGTGACCGAAGGGCTGCCTTTAACAGATTTTTCATTTTCATACTTCTTCCTCCTCAACCATCACAGGCATGTTAGCGAGTTCATGAACGGCATTCCTTGGTTTATTCACTTCAACGGATTTAATGATTTTACCATCGCGGAATGTGATATTTCGTTTGGTAAATGCAGCGATATCTGCCTCATGTGTTACAATTACGATGGTGATCCCCTTCCGGTTCAACTTTTGGAAGATGGCCATCACTTCAAGGCTTGTACGGGTGTCGAGGTTCCCGGTGGGCTCATCGGCCAGAATCACCACCGGATCGTTCACCAGGGAGCGTGCAATGGCCACACGCTGCTGCTCACCGCCGGAGAGTTGATTCGGGAAATGGTGCGCACGGTCAGCAAGACCTACCGCTTCGAGTGCGTTCAGGGAACGCTCCCGCATATCCCGGGAGGTTATTTTCTTGTTATACATCAATGGAAGTTCGACATTTTCCAATGCAGAAGTCCTTGAAAGCAAATTAAATGACTGGAACACAAATCCTATTTTCCGGTTTCTGAGGTTGGCAAGCTGATCTTTGGTGAGACTGCTGACATCTACACCATCAAGATGATACTGGCCACGGGTTGGCACATCCAGGCATCCAATGATGTTCATGAAGGTTGACTTCCCGGAACCGCTTTTTCCCAGGATGGCCACGAAATCATCCTTTCCGATTTCGGCATTGACACCTCGCAGGGCATGAACCTCCACATCCCCCATTTTATAGGTTTTGACAAGTGCCCTGACTGAAATGATTGGTTTGTCCATGTTAATGTCCTCCCCTGCCACTGGTGCTACCCCGCTGCATTGTAGGTGCAAAGGGGTTTTGTTGTTGCTGGCCGGTTTGCGTTGTTTGCGCGGTGGTCATGCTGAGCACGACCTCCTCTCCTTCCTCTATTTTCCCCCGAATTTCGGTATTTAATCCATCGGTCACCCCGGTTCTTACCCTCCGTGGCAGAAGCGAATCGCCAACTTTGACCCACAGCATTCCAAAATTTCCGCGTCGCCGGTTTTCACCACTTCCATGGTTACCCTGCATGCCGGCACCAGGCATTCCTCCGGTCATCATGGTCCCGGACATTCCCCCCTGCACTCCTGCACTGCTTCTGCGCGAGCCGCCGCCCGAACCATCTCCGGAGCCGCCGCCGGTGCCGTTACCGGCCCCGGTGTGACGGCCGGCGCCACTGCCCCATTGAGCGCGCTTCTTCTTTATTGAATCCGGCAGGTTTTTCTCAAGGGCATCCAGATACTCCTGAGGTGGTGAAAAGCGCAGCGCTGTGGATGGAACTTTGAGCACATCCTTCTCTTCCTGGATCATCACGGTAATGTTGGCAGTCATCCCGGGCAGCAGCTTCAGGTCGGGGTTTGGCACATCGATGATCACTGTATAATTAACCACATTCTGTGTCACGACCGGCTGGAGCCTCACCTGGCGCACTGTTCCGTCGAAGGTCATGTCGGGGTATGCATCTACCGTAAATTTTACGGTTTGGTCAACAGCTATCTTCCCAATGTCGCCCTCGTCGATGTTGGCCTGAACCTGCATCTTGGTGAGGTCGTTGGCAATGGTGAACATGGTGGGAGTGCTAAAGCTTGCAGCGACAGTTTGGCCGACATCTACAGCACGTGAAACCACCACACCTGAGATGGGTGCGACGATGGTGGCATACCTCAGGTTGATTTTGGCCCGGCTCAGGGCCGATTGGGCCGAGATGGAGTTTGCAACAGCAGTTTCATACGTGGTAAGGGCAAGGTCAAAATCGGCCTGGGCCATGACCTTTTGTTCGAACAGCACTTTGGTGCGGTCGAAGTCACGTTTTGACTGATTTACCTGGATTTCCGATTTCCTGAGTGAAGCCCTGGCATCGTCGACAGCCTGTGCCAGCAAAATCGTATCAAGAACCGCGATCACCTGCCCCTCTTTAACCACGGAGTTGAAATCGGCATATATTTTTTTGATGATTCCCGAAACCTGGGTTCCCACCTGCACGGTCGTTACGGCCTGGAGGGTTCCGCTGGCTCTTACCGTTACCTGGATATCCCCCTTTTCCACTTTGGCGGTACGGTATTCCACTGCGGCTGATTTTTTCTTTCCCACGATCATCCAGAGGGCAATCCCTGCCAATACAACAACGACTGCTGCAATAATCCAATATGCTTTTTTCATCTTCTGTTTTGTTTCTTCGTTCAGGTTATTAACTTCATGTTTGACCCTGTCAGGGTGATGGACCCCGTCAGGGTGATGGACCCCGTCAGGGTGCATTAAAAAACAATCGGGTTTCCCTGGTAAAAATCAAGGATCTTCCGCTTAAAAATGTAATCGTATTTCGCCCGTATCAGGTTTGACTGCGATTGTGTAAAATTGTTCTTCTGGATCAGAAAATCGGTGGCACTCATCACCCCTACGGTGAACTTCTTTTCTGCATTGCTGTATACCGCCTCCACCGCGGCAACCTGTTGCTTTGTCGCCTCATATTTCTTAATGGAGGCACGCATGTCGGTGTAGGTTTGCTCCACATTTTTTCGCAATACATTTTTCACATTCTGTTCACTCAATTGCATGGTAATCAGATTTATTGTGGCCCGTTCAATGTTGCTTTGAATTTGCCTGTTACTGTATATGGGAATTGATAATCCCATGGAAAATGACTGTCCGATGTTATCCCACATCTGCTGAAAAAAGGGATATCCTTCCGGGTTTACATTCGTCCCCTGCTTTCTGCTTGAAGCGTAGTTGGTGTTCAGGTTGGCGCCGAGTCTCAGGCTTGGCCAGTGGGCGCCCCTGGCGATCTTCAACGCCATCTCCGACGAACTGGTTTGCAACGAAGCACTGGTTATCTGCGGTTGAACGGACAGCGATTTCTGATAGATCTCCGCGTTGGTCTGCAATATACCCGCCAAAGACTCATCCATCACGGGAACCGCCACCTCAAAATTGTCGGTGATGGGAATTTCCATGAGTTGCATCAGGGTCACCTTAGCCATGTCGAGCTGATTCTGTGAGGTGATGACCGAAAGATTGTCGGTGGCCAGCTGTGACTTAATCTGCAGGAGGTCACTTTCGGGTGACTTACCGGCATTCACCATCTTTTCAGTCCTGTCAACCTGTGCAGCAGTAGCCGCCTCCTGGCTTTTCGCGGCTGAAAGGATCTCCCCGGCAAATAAAACCTGCAGATACCCCGTAGTAATGTTCAGGGTCACATCATTTTTTGCCTTTTCAACATCATACTGCCCTGATTGTACATTCAGCCTGTTTTGTTTGATGGTGTTGGCATTCTGCAACCCGTTAAAGAGGTTATAACTGCTGCTTACTCCAACATTCGTTGAATGGTATGCCTGCGTGACAAAGCCGTTTGTGGTAGGATCAACGTTTTTGCCGACATTGAGCGCTTCACTGGCATTTGCGCTTAGGCTCGGGATGCGGTTGGCCTTTGATTGTTCAAGCGCAACCTTATCGAGTTCATTGCTCATGCGGCTCTGGTTCACCGAAATATTCCGTTGAAGCGCCGTATCCAGGCATTGCTGAAACGTCCAGGGCTTATTTTGGGCTTCTGCAATTGCTGAAGCAAGAATGAAGACGACTAATAGTAAATTGGTTTTATTCATCATGTAAAATGCTAATTTCCATGCACCACGTCCCCCTCTCATTCAGGAGAGGGGGTGCAGGGGGTGAGGTGTTATTCCAGCGGTTTTTCGTGGTTAATAATGTTAAACAGCTGATCGCGGTAATGCTCGCTGATAGGTATCTCCTTTTTCCCGATGGTGAGCATGTGCTTCTGGATGAAGTCTATTTTGCTAAACGCCACGATAAACGATCGGTGAACCCGGATAAAATCCTGCGATGGCAGCTTTTCTTCGAGCGCCTTCATGCTGATCTGGGTAACAATCGGCTTGTCGCTGGCATAAATTTTCACATAATCCTTCAATCCCTCAACATAGAGGATATCTTTCAAATTTATTTTATAGAGTTTGTAGTCGGCCTTGACAAATAAAAAATTCGGTGAGGCCACAACATCCCTGACATTTGAATGGCTTGCAGTCCGTTCACGCAGATCCATATACTCATGAACCTTGTTCACTGCTTTCAGAAACCGCTCAAAGGCATAAGGTTTAAGCAGATAATCAATCACATCAAGGTCAAAACCATCGGTGGCATATTTTGAATAAGCCGTGGTGAAAATTACCAGGGGTTTGTTATTCAAACTCCTGAGCATCTGGATACCGCTGATGTCCGGCATCTGGATGTCGAGAAATATCAGGTCGATGGACTGGGTGCGAAGAACTTCCATGGCTTCAATGGCGCTTTTGCACTTTTGAACCAGTTCCAGGAACGGCACTTTTTTAATATTGTCCTCAATCAGGTCGAGGGCAAGCATCTCATCATCTATGGCCAGGCAACGTATCATAGTTAAAATTGTATATCGAGCTCCACCTTGTATTGGTTATCATCATCACTGATCTTCAGCTGGTGCTTTCCCGGATAAAGGAGTTCAAGCCTGCGCGTCACGTTTTTCAGCCCGATGCCAGAACCCTGTTCCGTCACGCCTCCCCTCGGTTTTGCAATGTGGTTCTCCACCACAAAAGAGATTGCATGGCCCTGACAGGTCAGGCGAATATGGATTGCCGATGACTCCTGGTAACTCACCCCATGTTTGAACGCATTTTCAACAAACGGGATCAGGAGCAGCGGTTCAATCGAAAGCAGTTCGCAACGACCCTCCGAAGAGAAGTCAATGATCACAGACTCTGAGAGTCGCAACCGCTGCAATTCAATATAACTCTGCAGGTAGTCCACCTCTTTTTCCAGGCTTACCTTCTCATCCTTTGAATCCTGCAGCATATAACGCATGATCTGTGAAAGTTTGATGATGGCATTTTCTGTTTCGTCCGATTTCTTTCGGGCCAGGGAACATATGTTGTTGAGGATGTTAAAAAGGAAATGAGGGTTGACCTGTGATTTCAGGAATGCCAGTTCAGAAGAGAGTTTCTCGGCCTCCATCTCTTTCTTTTGCCGCTCATTCTTAAACCACTCCATTGTGATCCTGACAAAACTGCTCAGCGCAAAAGCCATGATGCCCGGGTAGACAGCGAACAAAGCTGAATGCAAGAAATCGAACTTGTGCCGGTGCTCTATGAGATCGTACGTAAGATAGATAAATGAAACGTTGACCGCAATGATGGTAATCAGGCCCACGACAAGCAGCAGGAAATAGAGTCCGATCCGCTTCTTCAGCAGATACTGCGGGATGAGAAACAGGTAATTGTAGTAAAAATAACCGATCATCAAGAGCTGGAGGAACCAGCCCATGATCATGAAACGCTCTCTTCCCTCCGAGGATTCGATGAAAAGCATCGGAACGAGTAAAAAGGCCACCCACACAAGAATATGAATCAGCAGGGAATAGGATTTTGATTTCAGAATAGGAATTTCTTCCATGGAGTATTCTTTTTTCGGCGAAATTATTCAATTCCCGGGCAACTTTTTCACAAAATAGACAGTTCATCCTATTTTAATGATTGGAAAGATTTTTTCACCGATAAGGAAAATAACTCAGAAAGATTAATTGCTATATTTGCGTCTTATGTTGAACCAGAAATTACAACAGCGCTTAATCCAGAAACTCTCACCCCAGCAGGTGCTGGTGATGCGTTTGTTGCAGGAACCCATTCTCTCGCTCGACCAGCGGATCAAGCAGGAGATTGAAGAGAATCCGGCACTGGAAGAAGCCAGCGCAGATGAAGAGGATGTTGACACCAATGAGGAGGAGAGCGTGCCCGACTCCATCGATTCTGATGAAGATGAATTTTTGGAAGTTGAACCCCCTGTTTCTGCCGACGATGAGTTCACCTTTGAAGACTATGTGGATGAAGAAGAAATCCCGGAATACCGGCTGGTGGCCAACAATCAGAGTCCCGACGATGTAGTCCGTGAGGTTCCGATCGTATCGGGGATCAGTTTCCAGGAGTTTCTTATCAGCCAGATAGGGTTACACAAATTCACTGATAAACAATATATTATTGCAGCCACCATCATCGGAAACCTTGATGAGTCGGGATACCTGTGCCGCGAGATTCCTGCCCTTGCCGACGACCTGGCCTTCAACCAGGCCATCGAGGCCACCCAGGAGGAGATCCTCGAAGTGTTAAAGGCTGTTCAGTCATTCGATCCGCCGGGCATCGCCGCGCGAAACCTGCAGGAGTGCCTGCTGATCCAGCTTGAGCACAAACCCAACCGTACCTATACCACCGACCTGGCTGCCATTATCCTGCGGTTCTATTTCGATGAATTCAGCAAAAAGCATTACGACAAGATCCTGCAGAAGGGGAACATCTCCCAGGATGAGTTGCGGGAGGCCATCGTGGAGATCCAGTCGCTTAACCCCAAACCCGGCTACACCATTTCGGAAGTGGCCCGCGACAGCCAATATGTTGTTCCCGACTTCCTGATATCCAGTACCGACGGCATCCTGGAGCTGACACTTAACACCCGTTACACGCCGGAATTGTCGCTTAACCGCGACTATATCAGCATGCTGCATGAATACGGCGGCGCTAAAAACAAGTCGGCGGAAAAAGATGCCCTGTCGTTCATCAAACAAAAGCTGGATTCAGCCCGCGGGTTCATCGATGCCATCAAGCAGCGGCAGGAGACCCTCTACACCACCATGAATGCCATCATGAATTACCAGCAGGAGTATTTTCTCTCGGGAGATGATACCAAGCTGCGGCCGATGATCCTTAAGGACATTGCCACCATTGTCTCACTCGACATCTCCACCATCTCCCGTGTCGCCAACAGCAAATATGTGCAGACACCCTTTGGAACCCTGCTGCTGAAGAGCTTTTTCAGCGAATCGATGCTCAACACCGAAGGCGAGGAGATCTCCACCAGGGAGATCAAGAAGATCCTCTCCGACACCATCAATGCCGAAGAGAAGGCTAAACCGCTCACCGATGACGAGCTGGTAGATCTGCTGAAAGAAAAAGGTTACAACATTGCCCGCCGCACCATTGCAAAATACCGCAAGCAGCTGAACATTCCCGTTGCCCGCCTCAGAAAAGAACTATAACTGCCATCCAATGAATGAGTCAAAACTCGCCAGGGTGATCTCCTATGTTTTTCATCCCCTGATGATGCCCCTGTACATGCTGCTGCTTCTGCTGAACCATCACAGCTTCATGCCGCTCCCGCTTATTTTCTACTATAAAATGGCCCTGATCGGGGTGGTCGTGTTAACCACCATGATTTTCCCGCTCTTTTTCACCTGGATGCTCTTCCGGCTGGGAATCATCTCCTCCATCTTTATGAACACCAAAGAGGACAGGATATTCCCGATCCTGGCGATCTCCGTGTTTTATTATATCACCTATTTCCTTTTGAAAGGGATTCACATCTCCACCATCTTCAGCTACTATATGCTGGGAGCCACGCTGCTGGCCATCCTGTCGCTGATCATCACCTTTTCCCGGAAGATAAGCCTTCACATGATCGCGATCGGCAGTTGTACCGGACTTGTCCTCGGGCTCTCCCTTAACTTCGGGATCAACCTCATGGTAGAAATCTACGCAGGCATCATCCTTGGCGGCATCGTCGGCTTTGCCCGTTTGAAAACAAACTCCCACCAGCCAGCTGAGATTTACTCTGGCTTTGTGATGGGAGTTGTTGTGATGGCGATCCTGATGATATTGCTTTAACGAGAAAGGCATTGGCAATAAACCTTAGGATCATTTACAGAGGCACCTTCAATGATCATTTAACTATAACTTTCTCGCCTGCAACCTGTTGCTTGTTGTACACAAGGCGAAAATTGGAGAGATGGTATCCCTTAAAAGCGAGTAAGATGGATGTCCATTATGGAAAAGAGACTCACGAATCAATTTTTCCAGAGTTCTCCATTCTCCTCATTTGACAATTACAAGCTTCCCGTTTTGCCGGCGCTGGTTTTGCGTGATTACGTAATAATAAACACCTTGTGCTAAGTTTCGAACATTGAGCGCCATCTCCGGCTGCCCCTTTGGCAGTATTTCCATAGCTACCGGTTTGCCCAAAAGGTCATAGAGGGTGATCTGCGCATCTTCTCTTTGTGGTAATACCTCCGTTCGGATTGTAACCTGTTCAGTGGCAGGGTTGGGAAAAACCTTTAATTCAGGAATAATTTCCTTGCGAACTACCCCAGTTAAAGTGCTGTCAAGACTATGATAATAGGTTGTAAATGTTGCGCCGAAGTCGCTGCTGTAATAAATCCAAAGATCGGCATGGTAGGATGAATAACCAATAACCCTTGACATATAAAATGAGCCGGGAGCCCTTCCTGCAGTGAATGATATATCTTCACAACATGCCAGGAGGGGTTGCGTGATTTGCTTTAACTCAAGAGTCTGGCCATTATCAGTCGAATGAAATATATGATAACAATCGTTCGTATCCTTACCTGTTATATATAATTCTCCTTGATCAGTTCCTCTCGTAAACGTGTAGTTGCTTTTATATGAAATGAGGCCGGTATCCTGGTAAATAACTGAAAAATGCTGTCCATAGTCACTACTATAAGCTATTCCAAGGGTATCCATATTAATTGGCCAACTATATGGCCATAGCTGAGCATACAATTCACCCGGAAGACTTCCGACATCCATAACAAGCAATGAATCTGCATTCAAATTAGTAATATATGAGGAGTCTCCATAATGCGTAAATCGTGATAAACCCGGGTATGAAATACTTGGCCCGGTATAGAGTTCACCGCTCATGCAACCACTGGCCATTTTCACGTACCCTATGAAATCTATAAACTTTGCATTAAATGTAATCCCAAAGTCGTGACTAACCATCAAGGTGTCAAGCCCTGCATAATGTTGAAGGTAAATTGTTCCGGAAATAGAGTCACCATATATTTCGTGCCGGTTCTTCTCGTAGTTGTATTTATGTTGCAACGTCAAAGTTGCACCGTTATCTTGCGATCGAAAAATTCCACCCCATCCGAATAATTGAGAGGGAACTTTATACCAATATGAGGTAACGTAAATTTCTGCTGTGTCGGCACCACGCGCCAAAAAATGATTTGTTTGGGCTGTCCCGATATTTGGTAAAATTACACTGCAGTATATAATCAGTAGAAATAATATCCTTAAAGTTAGGGGTTGTGTTTTCATATTAAAACTATTAAGAACGGGGGGATGTCTCCATCCCTCCGTTCAAAGTTAATATATGTCAATGATTTTTTACACATTTAATCCTTGAAACTTCTTTGTTATTTAAAAGAAGGGAAATAATATACGGACCATCCGGCATGTTTGCCATGTTGATTTTTTTAGTGTGTTTTCCGGACGACAACCCTGCAAGAGGAATGCTTAGAGTCTGTTGACCCAGCATATTAGTGACAACAAGTAAAATGTTACATTTCTCCGGTAAAGAAAATGATACTTCGGTTTCTGTAGTGAAAGGATTGGGCGTATTCTGAAACAGAAAAAACCTCCGGGACAAATCTTCCGGGTATACACGAGTAGTGTCTAATTCTTCACCCTCTTTAAATAACAACTTTATCAGCCGGTCTTTGTTTTCGAGGTACTCATTCCTGCTTTTAGGCTTATATTGAACAAGTTGTCCATTTAGGTTTGTATTACCTGTCTTCAGGTTGCTGTCTGCTGCCACCAGCATGTATGTGTCCTCCAGGTCAATAATTGAATAAATGGAATCATTGGAAGAAAATGGATTCAGAATAGCATTCTCATACCATGCAACTGCTTCCACATAGGCCTTACGTTCAATATCACACCGGATCATGAGGCGTTCAGTTAATCGTGTGGTAACCGAATCAAGATGCAGATTCGCAGTAGTATCATAGTAATTTTTCAACCCTGCAATGTCATGGTTTGCAATAACCGTTAACATAAGCAGTTTTTTGGCCGATTCCCTGACATATTTGTTCTCCGTATACTCCTGGATCACAGCCTTAAACTGTGTCTCTGCTGTTAAATAATTTCCTGAATCCAAACTTGCCATTGCTACATCATAATCTTCTCGTCCTGGATCATCGTACAAACAATTTGCAGGAGGGCACCAAGTGGGTTGCCAAATATATCCACCAATCGGATAAAATATTGGATTTGACGGGAAACAATTGCATTTGACATTCCGTGAACCAATGGCATCTTCCGGATCCGGCTTTGGCTCCCAGGAGACTTGCGTTGGATAGTAAATCAAAGGATTTGCCGCCAGGGAATTTTTAATAACATTGTAATGGAACTCATACGGGAAGCTGTTATCATAGCATTTTACCTGGTTTTGGTAGTTATCCACGATCTGTTGCGTTTCAGAATCAGATTGGGCTGTACCATTTCCCATGATTTGAACACTGCTTAAATTCGCGGTGGCAATGCCATACGTGTTGTTAGAGATGAAATTGTTGAAAATATCAGCAAATGAATGGTAAACAACGACTCCCCAACTCAGTTCCTGTGGATCTCCTGATTTTTGAATGGTGCAATTCTGGATTAAATGTTGTGAATTGATATTTCCACAATAAGTAAGATGGATCCCTGTCCCATTGCTGTAATACAGCGTGTCATCTTCAATATAAAAGGCGGGATAGTGATCAATTTTAATAATTGCATCTGACTCACTGTTGCGGAAAGAACTATGAAAAATGCGTGCGTACCTGACTAATTGGGCATAATTGGTCAGAAGGATGTTTGAATTTGAAAAAGTACATTGATCAATCAACAAATCAGATTCATTTAAATTGATTGCAGAATTCGTGAAACTCGTCATACTCTTAGCCTCCAGATTGTTTAATGCTCCGGTGATTTTACAATTCCTGATTGTACCTTGAGATATGGTAACATTCAGTTCAGGGTTATGAAATTCAATCCCCCTCCATAAATTTTCAGGTTGCCCTGGCTGTGCCGGGAGTGTAGAAAAGGTGACATTCTCCAAGGGAATTGGGGAGGGGGGATTCGGTGCTTCCGATTTTCCAACAAGTGTCCCAAATACCTCAATCACATTATTTTGGTTTTTCCCTTTAACAGTCGAACTGTTGCCCATAACGAGGGTTGCTCCCTGGTCAATGATAAGTTGGCCATTTTCTTCAAACTGGAGCGTAGCCCCGGCACCAAGTGTCAATGTTGCATTTGACCTGACGTATACTTTAGTGGATATTGTATTCGAACCATAAAGGGCAATATTATGTGTTATTTCATAGCCTGGCGCCATAAGGTTAAGTGCAGGATCGCCCATTAAATTAAACTCAATATGTGTATTCCATCCGAGCGCATTTAAACCTAACCTGCTTTCCAGAATGCATTCCCCTAATACCGTCGACAAATCATGATATATTGCATAAGGAATACGTTCCCAGAACCATTGCGGGAAATTACCTGGACTAGTCGTGGTAAGTCCTGATTTATTCCAACATCCAATATATGCTACATAACCATTTTCAGATGAATATACAGTCATTTCCTCCCCGATACAGTCGTCACCCTCGGCCCAATTTGAATATGCATTTGTGTTACATGCATTTGAAATCACAAATGGATTTTTCCCTGAGTTTGACAAATGATTTTTTTTATAATTCATTGCTAAGGCTTGAGTATTCGGCAGATCATCACAAAGCCCATCCCCATTGCACCAGGACCAAGGTTTGCCATGTCCATAATTAATTACGATATTCGAACCTGTCCCATTTATATGCGAAATATAATCTTGATTCCAATTCAATAGAGTAACTGCATTCATTACCGTGGTTGTATATACAGGCTGGTACAAACTATTTAACCAATCTCGAAAATCCTCACAAAAATATTTTTGTTCATCCAACCCACCTCCCCCAAAGGCTAATGTGTTATTTTTCCGCCAAGAATCGAAGTCATATTCATTTTCATATTTACATGTTTTATTTACTACATTTAACAATTCTGTTTCATCATCTGCACAAAAACGACCAATAAAAAAATCACCATTTTTATCCCAATTACCATTGGAGTGTGTAATACAAGAGTAATAATAATCATTATCACAATACTCTACACCTGAAGTTAAAGCCGGATCTCTTGCAGCAGGGACGCCAGCGATTGCGGTGTTTCCAAGGGCATCACCAACCAGTAGTACAAATCCTAGTTTACCATCGTACATGTGATGTGCACCCCAACTAAAATTAAAAATTTTAACGCCTCTTTCCAGTGCCCAATCCAATGCTATTGCACATAAGGCAAAATCAGGTTCATCATTTCCAACTTTACACATTACAATTTTCGCAGGTGATGAATTCCAGCCTCCGGCGATTCCACTTAACCCAATATTATTGTTCGTGCGGGCAGCAATAATGGACGACACCATATTCCCATGCCAACAATCCGAACAATTCGGGTAAGTATTATTATTACTATCGACAAAATTCCAACCCAGAAGGTTATCAGGAAAGAAATCAGGGTTACTCCAATCAACACCCTTATCTAATATTCCTACTTTTATGTCAGAATTTCCTGTTGTAATCTCCCAAGCTTCCGATACTTTGATATCTGGAAAATACCATTGACGTGGATACTCAGGGTCATCGGGCGTTGAGGTAAAGTAAGTCAACGGATGATCGAATGCAAGCTGTGAACTGTCAATTTGTGTTAATAATCTCACTGTCAGGGCAATTAGTGCGTTTGTATCGGGCACATTGTAAATAACCCATCCGGTGGTACAGGTGTGTCGCCTTCAAGATCATTTGTTTGTTCAATCAAGGTTATACTGTCATTGGAAATTCCAGGTGAATACTTTATCAGGATCAATTTCTTAAGTATCAGTAACGAATCTCCATTTGTGATGTCAAGAAGGGATCCATTTGTTTCGGAAATAATTTTCCCGTTTTGCAAATAGGTTATGGTTTGTCCAAACCCTTGGGAGTAATACATAACACAATAAACTATGATGAATAGAATATACTTCTTCATTATAACAAGATTAGCAAAGATGAATAATAAATGGAAGATGATGATTAGAACATGGATTGTTTTGGTATCCCGGGCAAATTAATATTTCTACCTTTGCATACAGACCTCCTTTCTTTTTGTCAATTGATTGTATCGCGAGTATGGTTGATTTTCAATTTGATCGGGGGTTTTTTTCAGAAAAAAACCTAATTGTGTTCTTGTTATAAATCCTCAGATTGCTTCTATTTGTCATCCCTGAAAACTACTTGTGTTATTGAAATTGGAAAGCAAATATATATTGCAATTTTATATAAACCTAATTTTACCCAAACTTTATTTTTTAACAACTGATTATTAATAATATAAGAAAACCATTTTCAATATAACCGGTCTGTCAGATTACTTAATTTTACCCTTACACCTGTTTATACTCTGAATTATTCCGATTAGCATTTGTTCCAGGCAGGGAAATTTTGCTTCTGCGAGTAATACCCCGTGTTTTAACCAAACCAGGTTAAATACCGAGGGTAATCCAGAAAAGGTTTGGAGAGATGGTTTCGCTAAAAGGTGACAATGATCATCAGCAAGATGAATTAGACCGGGTGGCCGAAAATGCAGATGAAGGTAGCACAAACATCCTTAATGGCTTAAGGGTTTAGTTATTTATTTGGCTAAAGCCAAAAATGTGTTTGCAACTCTCCAAACCACTGGCTAAAGCCAGTGGCAATTGATCAGGCAACCAAATTTCAGACCCTATGTAATAAACCCCAGGTAATTTGCTTTGCTGATAATCTGAAAATTTGAACCATATTCTCCGCTCCAACTTACAGGAATTCTTGTTTTTGCTTTACCGAATTTAATTTCGTACGCGTAGTATTCATCGATAATTTCTTCTACATAATCAATTTCAGTCCCGGAATAGGTTCGCCAAAAATAGCAATTGACATTCTTCTGATTGTACAATAAATATTTACGTCGTTCAGCAATGATAAAGTTTTCCCATAAGGCACCGGCATCATTTCGGTCATACAGATACTTCATATTGTCAATCAATATATTACGGATGCCTGTATCGTAAAAATAATACTTTTGGGATTTGCTTATCTCCTTTCGCGGATTATGACTAAACGCAGGGAGTTTGAAGATCACAAAGGATTGTTCAAGCAAAAAAAGATACCTTTCTACTGTGTCCCGATTCAACCCCAATTTAGTGCCAAGTTCATGAATAGAAACCTGTGATCCAACCTGATATGCCAGCAATTTCAATAAATCCCTGATTTTTAGCGGGTATTTGATCATCTCCAGTTCCAGAATGTCCTTAAAAATAAATGAAGTGGAAATATCACGCAGGTATTCTTCTTTGTCGGAATTGTTTATGGTATTTATGACTTCGGGATAGGACCCGAAAATTAAACGCTCTTCAAGTTGATCGTTCAATTCGAATGGATTATAAATTTCAGCAAGTTCCTGCATGGAAACAGGTAGAAGTGTGTAGACTGTTTTTCGTCCGGCCAGCGATTCCGATACGCGCCCTGCCAGCAGGAAGGAGGAAGATCCTGTGACCAGAATCTTTAATTCCGGCAATTCATCATGAAGAATTTTAAGGTTAATTCCAATTTCCGGAATTCGCTGTCCTTCATCAATAAACAGCAATTCATAACCTGCCACCAGCGACCGGAGTTTACCTAAATCCCGGCTTGATAAAACGTCGATAAACTTTGATTGATCAGCATTGATAATCAGGGTTTTCAAGCCAATCTCCTGTATAATGTGTTTTGACAGTGTCGTTTTTCCTGCCTGCCTGGGGCCGTAAATCAGAACAACTTTATTGCGTTCTTTCAAATCACTGAGTATCTTTGTTTTTATCAAACGATTGATTTCCATGATTGTCCTATAATTCGTACAAATATATTAATATTTATGGTTGACCACAAATATTAAGGTTAATATTTGCGATTGTTAACCAAAATAATGGGTTCACTGACCAGCCAGTCGAAATATTTTCCGGCTTTGTGATGGGAGTTGTTGTGATGACGATTATTTGGCTAAAGCCAGTAATTTGTGGCAAATCTTCAAACCACTGGCTAAAGCCAGTGGCAATTGATGAGGCAACCAAATTTCTGAAAATCATATCAAGAGGCTTTCCATTCGAAAAAAGGAAGTTGTTGTAATAGGGCCCGGCAAAGGATGATTCTGCTCTGATCAGAATGGCATCAGGAGAAATCCAATTGATATCGGGTAGATATCCGGACCTTTGTCTTTTACAAAGATGCTGGTCATCGAATAGTATGCATTGACATTAAACCACTTGTAACCAACGCGTACAGTGGGACCGTACGAAAAGTTTTCCAGGTTTTTTATCCCTTTGAAGGAGACTCTGAGTTGATTGGTGGTGTTGAAAAGGTAATCGTCGCCCACCCATTTGGCGTGCGCAGCAATATTATATGCAGCCTTGAACCCGATACCTACTGAAATTTTGCTCCTGGTTTTCATCCGGAATTCAATGGGGACTTCGATATTGGGCATAGAGAGTTTGCTTCGTTTGTAACTTATTTTAGTCTCATCCACTTTCACAAACTGGAAATTGAGACTGTCGCCCTGGAACCTGTAATTCCAGAAGAGATTATGAACGCTGAGACCGGCCCCGATGGCAAAGCTGAAGATGCTTTTGCCAAATGGCACGTTGTAGGTGGCAAACAGCTGCACACCCTGGTTGATGGTGCGGGTTTTCATCCCATCCGGGGTGTTCATCCAAATGTCGGTATATAATCCAACGCCAATGCTGATCCTCTTTTTTGTTGCTGCAGTCACGGACTGTGCTACCCCTGTCCGGGGCGCAAGGATTGAGATGCATAAAATGAATGCGGTGAGGGTGATGAGAATTTTATGGACACTTTTCATAGAAGGGGTTTTAACCGGTTGCAAAAGTAGCTATTTAACAGGCAGAATAACGATGAAAAGTCCGGAAAATTGGATCAGGCCCATAAGTTTTCCGGGTAAACGCCCTGTTCTACAAGTTCCCTGATGCTTTTCACCACTGTTTCACGGTCTTCCCGGTAGGTCATCCCAAACCATTTCTCTTCACAGTGAAGGATTCTGACAGTGGCCTGTTTTGACTTGATGAGGTCGTTGACCACGCTGGGAATGAAAAATTCCGCCTTCAGGTTCTCCGCATTCTTACGGATAAATGCTTCAAACCCGGTGTTGAGGAAACCGAACAACGAAGGGGTAAATCCCCAGAAATTCATGGAAACGATGGTATCGCCCGGCAGAACGACCTGCTGTTCCTTTTCGTCTTTATAGGCGATGTCTGCCCCGCTTCGTGCGATTTGGGTGCGTTCCACCACATCGACGAGAAACGATTTCTCGTCGGGCTCGCAAACTCCGCGCGACACTGCGCCAAACTCCGAAAGGGTGTTGGCCAGCCGGTATCCGACCATGCAATAGTCGGCCGAAAGTTCCGGAGTCCAATCCTTATAATATCCGGCCAGGGTTTCAAACGCACCACGGCCATAGAAATCATCGGCATTGATCACGGCAAAGGGTTCGTGTATCTTTCCATCGGCCATCATCACGGCATGACCGGTTCCCCAGGGTTTGCTCCGGTTATCGGGAATTGTAACGCCTTCGGGCACCATCCAGGTCTCCTGGAAAACATAGTCGATGGCGATTTTGTCTTTCAACCGTTCGACGAAGGTCTCTTTGAAGTCATCCTCGATGGCCTCCTTGATGATGAAGATCACCTTGCCGAAACCGGCCCGGATGGCATCATAAATTGAGTAGTCGATGATTGTCTCTCCAGATGGGCCTACCTGGTCAAGCTGTTTGAGGCCTCCGTAACGGCTGCCCATGCCGGCAGCGAGAATTAACAGTGTTGGTTTCATAATGCTTCTTTTTTCTTGTACAGGGATTGATGTTTTCTACCACAATAGGCACAACAGGGCATATAGAAAAACACAATAGAAAATTGAATATAACTGAATGCCTGCAACTTAAACGATTCGTATTAACTAATGTGCCTGCTATTGTGTCCTAATGTGCCTATTGTGGTAAATTTTACTTCCACGAACGCAGTTTATGCCCAGACATAGCGTAATAAAAAATGAACATATAACAAGGAATCAATATCCAGTAAGCCTGCTGCGGGCTGAAGAGGTCAACCATCCTGCCATACAGCAGCGGCAATAAAGCGCCCCCGGCAATGGCCATAATGAGCAGGGAAGAACCTATCTTGGTAAAGCGGCCCAGCCCGTCGATGGCAAGCGGCCATATTGCCGGCCACATGATGGCGTTGGCCAATCCCAAAAGTGCAATAAAAAATACCGATAGATCAAAGGGCAGGGTCATCGGAAATCCAGCCAAAGAGAATGAAAATGTTGTTTGGTAGTGCATCCCGGCTGCAAAAATGGCCAGCACGCCAAAAATGATGCCCATCCAGGCCGAGATCATCAGGGCTTTTTCCTGTTTCAGGTATTTCGGGATGGTGATGATCCCGATGATGTATCCCAGCACCATCGCCACCAATGTGTAGGAGGCGAAAAATTTCGAGAGCTCAAACGAAAACCCCTGGGCTTTTCCGTAATTAATGATGGTATCCACCGCAACCACCTCCACGCCGACATAAACGAAAATGGCCACCACTCCCAACACGAGTTGGGGGAACTGGAAAATGCTGGTTTTTCCCATGTTTGCTGACGATGTCGTCTCATCCTCTTTGTCGGTATCGATGTCCGGGAGCGCCGAAAACCGCAGCAGGATGGCAAGGACCACCAGGACAATGGCCATGATGATGTATGGCAGGATGATCCGCCCGGCCAGTTCGTTGAGCATCGTAATTTTCGCCATTTCGTCCATCGCGTCGAGCAGGGTTTTGTCGTAGCGGTCCATCCCCTTTAGCACGATGGCACCCAATATGAGCGGACTGATCACCCCGGCAATTTTATTGCAGATCCCCATGATGCTGATGCGTTTTGCGGCACTTTCGAGCGGCCCAAGGATTGTAACATAGGGGTTGGAAGCCGTTTGCAGCACTGCCAGGCCGGTACCCTGGACAAAAAGGCCCGTGAGGAAAAGGCCGTACATCCTGGAATAGGCGGCCGGGATGAAGATCAGCGCGCCAATGGCCATCAGCACCAGTCCGAGCGACATCCCGTTTTTGAAGCCGGTTTTGTGCAGCACGAACGACGATGGGATCGCCATCACGAAATAGGAGATGTAAAAGGCAAAGGCGACGAAATAGGATTCGAAGTTGTTTTTTTCACAGGCAATTTTCAGAAAAGGGATGAGCACGGAGTTGAGCCAGGTGACAAATCCGAAGATGAAGAAAAATATCCCGATGATGGTGATCGAAAGGATGTAATTACCCTTCTGCTGGCCGGTGAGCGGTAATCCTGCCTGTTGTGCCATGAAGATGATTTTGGTGAGGAGTGCTGTTGATTTGTTTCAGGCAAAAATAGTTAAATATATGGAACCCCCAAACCGGATGCCAAACCTTCCAGGTTTTGAAAACCTGGAAGGTTTAATGCATACCGGAGTTTTCTCCGACCTCCCCAACTTGATGTTCCATTTTGGAACATCAAGTCTGTCGTCAGCGTGATTTTTTGGATGTCACAATTTGTGATATCCAATTTCTTATTCCTCGTGATTCAACTGAATCATGAAATCCCTGGGGTTTTTTATACGTTTCTCATTACAGTTTCGCTCAGCACCCGATTCTCAACCTGATACAGAATCGCTGTGTTGTTACTTTGAATTCTCCCCAATTTTGAATCCAACTGGATTCATTGGCTGATTTTTGACGGCAACCATTGCATCAAACGCTTCGAATACCAATGAAAACTGATGGTCGACTTTCTCTTCCAGTTCGCATAGACGCTCGTCAAAATGTCGACTCGCCGACATAAATTCTCGCACCCTGATGAAAGTTTTCACAATATGAATGCTCATCTGTATTGCACGCTTGCTGTTGAGAACTGATGCAATCATGGCAACACCATGTTCTGTAAAAGCATAGGGTAATAAGATGAATGTTTCAGATTGGAGAACCGGTGCCAATTTGTCACCAGTTCATCGTTTCCTTAATATTCAACTGAAACATGAATTCAATCGGGAACCGATCCGGGTTTCTTTTTACCTGCCGGTTCAGATATTTTGTTTCCACACCATAAATCATTGCAAGGTCTCGGTCAACCATTACGCGATTGCGGCGAATCATTAAAATAAAATGTTCAAACCCTTCAGGGTTAATAAGTTCTTCCATACCATTTTCCTGCTTAATCATCTTTTCACCAAAAGGTAATACGATTTTCAGGAGAAGTTTTCAACAACGGCACCAGACCTTCCTGGTTTTGAAAACCAGGAAGGTTTCGTCCGCCTGACTTTCACTTTACAACTCTTCCTCAGCTGTTTCCTCCGAAGCAGCATCCCGTTCCTTAAAAAGCTTTTTGTGCTTGATCATTTTGCCTTCAACGATGAAGACGATGGATTCGGCAATGTTGGTCGAATAGCCGGCGATACGGTCGATCTGGGTAAGGATGATCATCAGGTTCGTTGCCACAATGATCACCTCCGTTTTATGCATCATCTCATCGAGGATACGGCCCGACACAGCCTGAACTTTAACTTCAATGGCAGAGGCTGAAGTGAAAATATCTTTCACAAAGGCGGTGTTGCGGGTATGAAGGATGTTAACAACATCTTTTACAATGAGATCGGCCATGTTGGCGAGCTCATCCACATGAAGCTCGGAAAGGATCTCCTTGTAATCGCTGACACCTTCGATTTTTTCGGAGATATTTACTGCAAGGTCGCCCAGGCGCTCAAGGTCGTTGTTCATCTTGAGGGCCGACATGATCAGGCGCAGGTCGGTGGCCACCGGCTGGGTGAGTGCGAAAATCCGCTGACAGAGCTTGTCGATTTTCACATCCAGTTTATCAACCTTGTTGTCGAGTCCGACAACCTGGCGGGCCAGTTCAAGGTCGCCGGTCAATAATGCTTCCAGTGAATTGTGAACCTGATCATATACCAGGTTTCCCATTTTAAGGAGCCGCTTGTTCAGCTTTTCCAGTTCTTGCTCAAAGTGTCGTTCCATGTTTGATGTCTATATCCCCGCACTGAAGTGCGGGGTTGGGGGGTTATCCGAATCGTCCGGTGATGTATTCTTCCGTATGCTTTTTATCCGGGGTTGTGAAGATCTTTTTTGTTTTGCCGAATTCGATCAGCTCGCCCAGGTAGAAAAAGGCCGTATGGTCGCTTACACGGGCAGCCTGCTGCATGTTGTGGGTTACAATGACGATGGTATAGTTCTTTCTCAGTTCAAAGATCAGCTCTTCAATTTT
>CAIYJU010000182.1 GCA_903926565.1 uncultured Bacteroidales bacterium | reverse complement strand
GTTTGACCTGGCTGGAGGGTTTAACAATCCGGTAATTGTTGACTCAGTCGCAGGCGTCCGCATGAATGCCATGCAATTGGCGCCTGACGGGCGGATCTATTTATCCCGGACCAACAGCCTGGCTTCAAAAAGAGACTCACTGGATGTGATCTATAATCCAAACCGCCTGGGAACAGCTTGTAATTTCAATTTAAAGAACAACGTTGCTGGCAGCAGGTTCGATATCCTTGGACGGAAAAGTGTCTACAGCCTGCCAAACTTTGTGCAGAGTTACCTGAATGTGCCAGCATTCACCTGGGACAGTGTATGCCACGGGGATGCTACCCAATTTCATATTACCAACAATGCCAATATCGACTCAGTAACATGGAATTTCGGGGATGGTGGAACTGACCGATCATTATCCCCGGCTTATTCGTATTCAAATCCGGGAACTTATTGGGTAACGCTTACCGAAAAATTCAATGGAGGGTCCTTCACAGATTCAATAAAGATAACCACTTACCCGCTGCCAGCCATCAACCTGGGAGATACTATTTTATTGTATTCGGGCTCAACCATCAACCTGCATGCCGGAGGAGGATTTACGGAGTACCTGTGGTCAACAGGTTCAAACGACTCCATCATCAATGTCGAAAACCAGGGATCATACTGGGCAAAGGTAAAGGATGTTCATTGCTGTTTTAATTCTGACACAACTTTTGTAAAGGTATTTAAATACTTCATCCCGAATGCCTTCACGCCCAATGGAGATGGAGTTAACGACCTTTTCCGTGTAACAGGTCTGTATAATAACATCAACTTTAACATGGTCGTTTATGACCGTTGGGGACAATTGGTTTTTGAGTCTGACAACATCAATACCGGATGGGATGGTAAGATTGCAGGGAATTATTGTCCGCCTGAATCTTATGTCTGGGTTGTTAAAATCAGCTTTCTCGGACAAGATATTATCACTAAAGGTGATATCGTTTTTAAAGGTACTGTGACAATCGTACGATGATACTGGATATTTATACAAAAATCATTGCTGATGAGCTCAAACAGCCTGTCAGCGCTGTGCAGAACACGATCAACCTGCTCGAAGGCGGTGCAACAATCCCATTTATTGCCAGGTACCGTAAAGAGATGACCGGCTCCATGGATGAGGTGGTGATTGCGCAGGTACGCGATCGTCTTGTCCAGCTAAAAGAACTTGATTCACGGCGGGCTGCCATATTGAAGTCACTCCGGGAGCAGGAAAAACTCACTCCCGAACTTGAAGCCGCAGTAATCAATACATTAACCATGGCAGAATTGGAGGATATTTACCTTCCATACAAGCCGAAGCGGAAAACCCGTGCAAGCATTGCCCGTGAAAAAGGGCTGGAACCATTGGCAAATATGATCTTCTCTCAGAACTATGACGACATCGCGCGCAGGGCCGGGAATTTCATCGATCCTGAAAAGGGCGTCAATTCTGTGGAAGAAGCAATTCAGGGTGCGAGCGACATTATTGCCGAAAAAATTAATGAGGATAGTTTTGCAAGGAAACGCATACGGAACCTTTTCCAAAAGGATTCGGTTGTTTTGGCCAAAGTAGTCAAAGGCAAAGATGAGGAAGGGGTTAATTTCCAGATGTATTTCGACTACAATGAACCACTTCACAAAGCTCCTTCGCATCGGCTCCTTGCAATGTTCAGAGGTGAAAATGAGGGCTTTTTAAGAATTTCTGTTACAGTTGATGAGGACCATGCCCATGAGCTCCTTGAACGGATTTATGTTAAAGGAAATAATGCTTCAACTGTTTTGGTGAAAGAGGCCATTGCCGATGGATGCAAAAGACTTCTTTTCCCATCCATTGAAACAGAGATGCGTCAGTGGGCAAAGGAGAAAGCTGATACCGAAGCCATCAGGGTGTTCGCTGAAAACATGCGGCAACTTTTACTTGCCCCACCGCTGGGTCAGAAGAACGTGCTGGCAATTGATCCCGGTTTTCGCACAGGTTGTAAGGTGGTTTGCCTTGACCGCCAGGGAAAACTCGTTCACAATGAAACCATCTATCCACACCCTCCCCAGAATGAGGTAAAGGAGGCAATCCATAAGATAAAAAGCCTTGTCAATGCCTACAAAATTGAAGCCATTGCCATCGGCAACGGAACAGCCGGAAGAGAAACAGAGAGGCTTGTTAAGTCGATCCCGTTCGATCGCGATGTGATAGCTTTGGCAGTAAATGAGAGCGGGGCCTCAGTTTACTCAGCATCTGCAGTGGCCCGTAAGGAATTTCCAGATTATGATGTTACTGTGAGAGGATCGGTTTCCATTGGACGACGATTGATGGATCCCCTGGCAGAATTGGTTAAAATCGAACCAAAATCCATCGGAGTTGGACAGTACCAGCATGATGTGGATCAGAATGCACTGATGAAGAGCCTGGAGGATACAGTTGTGAGCTGTGTAAACAAAGTTGGCGTGGAGGTAAATACGGCCAGTGAAGAGCTTCTGACATATGTTTCCGGGCTCGGACCTGCCCTTGCCAAAAACATAATCACCCATCGCAATGAACACGGGCCTTTCAAATCTCGTTCGGAATTCAGGAAGGTGACCCGTTTTGGTGACAAGGCTTTTGAACAGGCTGCCGGCTTTTTGCGTATCCGGGATGCTAAGAATCCGCTTGACCGAAGCTCAGTCCATCCGGAAAGTTACACAGTGGTGGATAAGATGGCTAAGAGTTTAAGTTGCACCATTGATGAACTGATTGCTAAACCAGAATTACGATCGAAAATTCAGTTAAATGAATTCACGAGCGATAAAATAGGGATGCCAACATTGCAGGATATCATGCTTGAACTTGCAAAACCTGGCCGGGATCCCCGCCAGCAGTTTGAGATGTTCGAGTTTGATAAACACATCCATTCGATTAATGACCTACGTGTCGGAATGAAATTACCGGGTATCATAACCAATATTACAAATTTTGGCGTGTTTGTCGACCTTGGAGTACATCAGGATGGCCTGGTCCACATCAGTCAGCTGGCTGATCGCTTCGTTAAAGACCCCAACGATGTGGTGAAGCTGAATCAAAAGGTGATGGTTGAGGTGCTGGAAATTGATATAGACCGCAAAAGGATACAACTGACCATGAAAGGCCAGCATACTAAGCCGGCTGTTTAGCCGTTAAATAATTTAGTTTTTGCAACGTTACAAACTCAACTTTTTCAACATTCACTGTTCACTGCTCTGAGAAATGTTAAAGCGTCTTTTTTTTCTGCCCCTGCTATTCATTTTTACAATGCTTTGTTTTACTGAGGCAAATGCGCAAAGAATTCTTGGTGCAGTCAGCCTCGGCATGAACCTCACGCAGGTGGATGGTGATGATTTTTTTGGTTTCCATAAAATCGGGCTAAACGTTGGTCCGATGGTCGCGGTTCCATTTGGCAGGAAGAAGAACTGGTCGGTTAGCATGGAGCTTTTATATAGTCAGAAAGGAAGTTTTCACAACGGGGCAGTTGATTCAACAACATACAAACTAGTCCAGGATTATGCAGAGATTCCTGTCCTGGTTCATTTTACAGATAAGAAACTGGTTTCCGGCGGTGTCGGATTTTCCTATGGACAGCTGATCAATTACAAGGAAACATCGAACAGTTTTTATGATAAGGTATACGTTGAAAAATCTGATCTGTCCAATTACGATTTTTCTATCATAGGGGATTTTCAAATTCGCTTATGGAGTAAACTATGGGCTAATTTCCGTTACCAGTATTCCCTGATGAGCAACAGGCAGGTGACCGTTGAAGTACCATATAGCTATCCAAGAGTTCAAAATGTCCAGCAACAATACAACAATGTGATCAGCATCCGGCTCACATGGGTATTCAATCAGGAAAAGATTTCAAAACGGCCAAAACAGCAGTCCGGCGTTGAGACTTTCTAGTTCCCTATCATTCTTTTGATCAGCCGCAGTTTATGTGTGTACTTCCGAAGATTCGCATCGTAGATGCCTTCGTGGTCAATGTTGTTGATTTGGACTTTTCCTGAACAATGAATGATGCGCTGGCGGTCGATGAGTAAGCCAGCATGAATGATGTTGCCTTCGATGTCATCAAAGAAAGCAAGGTCTCCCGGCTCAGCTTCGTCGATCAGGCTTACAACTTCTCCCTGGGTTGCCTGCTGTGATGCATCGCGGAGCAGTTTCATCCCCTGAAGCTTATAAACCATTTGAACAAATCCTGAGCAGTCAATTCCAAAGGGTGTTCTGCCGCCCCAAAGGTAAGGCGCATTCATATACAGGCTGGCTTCTTCTATGAGTTGCTGCCTGATTTCCCGGATACTTTGACTCTGCGTTGTTTTATCATGAATCCTGGAACCGGAAATCAATCCGTCGTAAAAGAAAACAAGTTGTGCCACACGGATTCTAGATTCTTCAAAGGCAGGTAGTGAACTCCCGAGTACCAGGGGAATCATGGCCCGTTCGGTTTCAAAAGAGAGAAGCTGCACCAGGTCCATAGTTACCGCTGTTTCTGATTTATCCAGTCGCAAATATTCATCTTCATCAATAAGATGAGCCTGGAGAAGATTAATCCAGCCTTCATAACCGTCAAATGAGAGTTTGATTCTGCACCATGTGTCTTCTTTCTCAAGAATAATGTAAAGTTCACCAAACAAAACCTGCGTAACCAATTCAGATTTATGTGAAGGCTCTGCCCTCACCGGGATCACGCTGTGCAGGCAAATTCCGTATTTCATGATATGTGTTTTAGAGGGGCAAAGGTATGGAAAATGTAAACAGGATGACAGGCGCACAACCGCATAATGGGTGCGGCTTCAGGGCGAACGTCGTTGCTGCTTTAGTTCCTCCAGTTTGCAACCGCTGCAACCGTGGCACCCGGAGGCAGGGGTTTTGAAAAAAGCAATAAGACGAATTGTGGTCATTGCCAGTGCCGAGAAAATAATCACGCCTACGATGAGAAATTGCCAGTCCATATCAGGATAAAATTAAACTGCCTATCTGGAACACTGCGAAAGATAAGGTCCAGGCAAGAACAGTGGTATAGGTGATCAGGAAAAGTGCCCATTTCCAGCTTCCGGATTCCCTGTTGACAGTTGCGACAACTGCCACACAAGGCATATAAATAAGAATGAAAAGCAGGTAGGAAATCCCGACCAGAGGAGAGAAAAGTTTTTGTCCCACCCTGGGTCCATCCTGGTGTGTTGCCTGCTGAATTTGTATTCCCAGTGATTTTGGATTGCCATCTTCATGGAAATGGTTGGACCGGAAAAGAACTCCCATGGTGCTGACAACGACCTCTTTCGCAGCTGCGCCTGTGATTAGGCTTACACCCATCCTCCAGTCAAATCCGAGTGGTGCGATCACCGGTTCCATTGTTTTACCGATCCTCGCGATGTAGGAATTTTGCAATCTTTTATCCTGCGGTACAGTATTTCCGCCCGGAAAATATTCCAGAGCCCATATGAGAATTACGGCAATCAGGATCACCCCTCCCATTTTGCTCAGGTATTGTTTTCCTTTTTCCCACATGTGCTGCATTATTACCTGGAATGTTGGCATACGGTAGGGGGGGAGTTCCATTACAAAAGGAGCTTCCTGACTTTTGAATAATGTTCTTTTGAAAACCAGGCTTATGAGAATCGCGAGTATTATCCCGGTAATATAGAGGCCGAAAATAACTGACCCTGCATGGTTTGGAAAGACTGCGCCTGCAATCAGGATATAAACCGGCAAACGTGCACTGCACGACATAAAAGGATTGATCAGCATCGTTAGCAAGCGGTCGTTCCGGTCTTTAAGTGTCCTGGTGACCATAATTGCAGGTACATTGCAACCGAATCCCATGATCAGCGGAATGAAGGACTGTCCATGCAATCCGATTTTGTGCATGAGTTTGTCCATGATAAAAGCTGCCCTTGCCATATAACCTGTATCCTCCATGAGCGAAATAAAGAAAAACAGGATCAGGATGTTTGGCAGAAACACGATAATGCTTCCTACGCCATTGATGATTCCGTCAACGAGCAGGTCTTTGAGTGGCCCCGCTGGAAGTGACAGGCTGACCTGGCTGCCAAGCAGTGAAACCCCCAGGTCAATCCAGTGTTTTGGAATTTCACCAAACGTGAAGGTCGATTGGAACATGATCCACAGAAAAAGAATGAAGAGCGGGAATCCCAGGATCTTATGCGTAAGGAGCGAATCAATCCGTTCGCTCATTGACTTTTTCGGAATTGTCTTACCAAAAGTTTGAAGCGTTTCCTTTAAAGCGCCTGCTACAAATCCATACTTGGCATCTGTTGCAAGTGTCGCAGAATCTTCCTTGTAGGTTAATTCAAGCCGCTGGATCTCCTTTTCTGCAATTTGCTGAATGGTCGTAAATTGGCCGGAAGTTTTTATTGCAGTGAGAACGGCGTCGTCTTTTTCCAGGAGTTTGATGCAGTAAAATCTTGAGGATATCCGGTCAGTCAGGGATTTGTCCTTCCTGATCTCTTCCTGGATTTTCCCGATTGATCTTTCAAGTTCGGTGCCATAGTTGATGTGAACGTGGCGAACAACAGGATCCCGGTCTTCAAATACCTCAATAAGCCTGTTGAAGAGTTCAGGAATTCCGATTCCTTTTGAACTCACAGTGGGAATGACAGGAATGCCGAGCAGTTTGCCCAGGGCCGGGTAATCAAGACGGTTGCCGGTTTTTTCGAATTCATCGTACATGTTCAGGGCGATTACTACCCTGATATCCATGTCGATAAGCTGTGTTGTGAGATAAAGGTTCCGTTCAAGGTTTGAGGCGTCCACAACGTTGACCACGATGTCGGGAACTTTCTCGGTGATATGAATTCGTACAAAAAGCTCCTCAGGGGAATATGCCGTTAATGAATAAGTTCCAGGCAGGTCTGTGATGTTGAATGTATATCCGCCGTGCTTGAATTTTGCTTCCTTGGAATCGACGGTCACACCACTGAAATTTCCTACTCTTTCGTGCGACCCTGAAGCAACATTGAACAGGGTGGTTTTTCCGCAATTGGGATTTCCAACCAGGGCAATATCAATTATTTTGCCACGCGAACCGTCATCAAAGCGCATGGATTCCTCAGACAGGGTTCCGCTGTAATTGTAAACGCCGCCTGGTAAATCTACCGTTTTAAGGTCCGATTCAATCGGTGCAATTTCAATCAGCTGGGCTTCACTTTGCCTTAGGGAAACATGGTATCCCATTATTTTATACTGAACAGGATCCTGCAATGGAGCAGCTTTCACCACTGCAACTTCCCTGCCTTTAACAAACCCCATCTCAGTAATGCGCTTACGAAAGGCCCCCCGTCCCTTAACTTTGGTAATCATACCGGAGTCACCTTGCTGAAGCTCGAAAAGTGTTGCCAATTAATTTAGATTGAATAAATGCAAATATAGTCAAAAATGACATTCAACACTTCTTGCCAGGATGGAATTGTAACGGGAAAATAAATTATATTTGACCCGCAACTGGTTTCAGGTTGTATGTAAATTTGAAGTCCGGAAAATAGATTATATGAAGGCACCGATAAAGAAAAAGCAGATTCTTCATGCTACTGCAGATGATCGCAAAGTCAGAAATTATATTTACTTCATCATTGTAATTGCCTGCTTTGTGTTTTATGGTAATACCCTCACCCTTAATTATGCTTTCGACGACCTTGTCGCAATTACCGGAAACCAATTCACCAAAGCCGGAATAAAAGGGATCCCAGACATCCTGACAACCGATCTTTTTGCAGGATTTTATGGGAAAGACAATAATATGGTTGCAGGAGGCCGGTACAGACCACTTTCTATTGTCACGTTTGCTGTTGAATATCAGTTTTTTGGAGCAAACCCAACGGTCAGTCACCTGATTAACCTGATACTTCTTATTCTTACGGGAATCGTGATGTATAAACTGTTGTTTGAGTTGTTTGTATTAAAGGGAATTCCTCCGGATCCTAAGAAATGGTACATCACAGTGCCATTTCTTACTACCTTGTTTTTTATTGGTCATCCTGTGCATACAGAGGTAATCGCAAATATAAAGGGCAGGGATGAAATTCTCGCCCTCTTGCTGGCCCTGTTATCGATGAAACTTATCATTGATTATCCGGCCAAAAACAGCATATCGAATCTTGTTCTTGCTTCGGTAACCTTCTTCTTTGCTCTTTTATCTAAAGAAAACTCAATCACATTCCTGATCATAATCCCGCTGACCATTTGGTTTTTCACCAAACACACATTTAGAAGTATTGTTATCACATCAATTCCACTCGTGGTGAGTGCAGCTGTTTTTCTCCTGATAAGGCAATTGGTTATCGGGCATAATGCATCAGGCGGACTTGAAAACGACCTGATGAACAATCCGTTTATTGAGATGAACCTGATTCAGAAATATGCTACAATATTTTATACGCTCGGGCTTTATCTGAAACTTCTTATATTCCCGCACCCGCTTACTTTTGACTACTATCCCTATCACATCCCGATTGTATCCCTGACTGAATTCAGGGCCATCTTTTCATTTTTATGTTACCTGGCTATGGGCCTCTACGTCATTGTTGCTTTCAGAAAGAGAGAAGCCGGGACTTATGCTATCCTGTACTATTTTATTACCCTGTCGATTGTATCCAATTTATTGTTCCCGATCGGAGCATTCATGAATGAGCGGTTTCTCTATATGCCCTCATTGGGATACTGTCTTGGCCTTGCCTGGCTCCTGGCTCCGGAAACACTGCCTGTTCTGGCGAAGCGGAGTTGGCCTTCCTGGCTCATCCCCGGGATTATTTTGGTAATTCTCACACTTTATGGGTTCAAAACAATAACCCGCAACCGTGCCTGGAACGACAGCTACACCCTTTTTACAACGGATGTAAAGGTTTCATCAAACAGCGCAAAAGGGAATGCGCTGGCGGGGGAGTACCTCATTCAGCGGGCGGGACAAGTGAAGAACGCAGCCTTAAGGGATAGTTTGCTTCGGCAATCGATCAAATACCAGCAAAAAGCGATACAGATCTATCCGAAGCAAATCATTGCACTTTTCAACCTTGCTGCAGCTTATTATGAATACAATAAAAATTATGATACGATACTGACAGTTTACACAACCATCCTGCACTATTTGCCAGACAACCAAAAAGTTTATCAGAATTTTCTGTTACTCATGAACCAGTACCAGAACGGAGATCATAAACTGGAACTTTTTAAACGGCTGTACCAGGTAAATCCTCAACGGTATGATGTGAATGTAAACCTTGGGGTGCTTTACATGAATGTGAAACATGATCCGGTGTCAGCAGTCCCTTACCTGGAGACTGCGGCCCGGCTTAACCCGTCTGATTTTTCCGCGCAGAATAATCTTGGCATGGCTTATGGAATGAGTAATAACTGGCCCGGCGCAAAAAAAGCATTTGAAGCAGCAGAACGAATAAATCCGGGTGATCCCCAGTTATTGAAAAATTTAGCTGCTGTGTATCAAAACCTCGGGCTCCGGGATAAATCCAGGGAATACCTTGAAAGGATCAATAAACCCGTTAACGGGAAGTCACAGCAATGAGGTTAGATAGGGTAATCATTTTGTTTGAACGGTGTTAATGCCTTTGACGTAGAGGGCGGCTTCAGGGCCGAGATTAAAGATTACATCAAGGATGCTTAATCCGGCGATAAAACCATGGCGGGATTCAAAAACCTGGGTATAGTGCGGGTAAATAAAATCGTGACTGTTTTTTTTTATCCCGAATTTGTCCCTGAAATCACTGGCCATTGCGGGTATTTTTTCAAAACTGTCAGTTAATCCAACGGGCTGGCGGATCTTGAAAATCCGCATTATGGTTGCAAGAATTTCCATGTTGAGATCGAGCAGGTACTTGAATTTTGGTTCATACAGGCTCGATATCTGGTCCTGATAGTAAAGAAAAAACGGCGAATTGTTATACGCCGTTTCTATCGATCGCCAATGAATCTTTTGCCAGGGCTGATGAGTGGAAAGCATAATGTCCCTGGTAAGGGTATGGTTCCCGTTTGTTTTAATTACCGGGATGCTTAATGTATGCTTTCCGTTGGGGCCAAAAATTGAGTAATGATTCCTGATTGTCTGCTTTGGATAGGTCTCCATTGCCTCTATAACAATTTCATCAGTACGGAGGGCCTCAGCCATATAACTAACAGGAGGAAAACAGGCAGTTGTAAACAACCCCTGCATTACTTTGCCTCTTTCAGCAATACCTCGCCGATTGCCTGTTTTAATGAGTCCTTTGGCAACGCCCCTACCGACATCTGTGGCTGCTCATTCAGCGGAACGAACAACATCGACGGAATACTTCTGATGCCAAAAGCTCCCGCAAGTTCTTGTTCTGCTTCAGTGTCAATTTTGTATATGTTGATTTTTCCTGCATATTCAAGTGCAAGTTCTTCCAGAACGGGGGCAACCATCTTGCAGGGGCCACACCAGTCTGCGTAAAAATCAATAATACAAGGGATTGTACCCTCGAATTTCCATTCCTGGTTTTGTTCGAAATTAAAAACCTTTTCTAAAAAGGTTGCTTTGGTTAAATGCTCTACCATGGCTGTTGTATTAAAAATAAAAAATTTCTATTAAAAATTACCTTGTTCCTGTCTGCCTGTTCGTTACTTTACCAGCAGTACATTCCCGATCATCTCCACGTAGGCAGGCTTTTGCATTGCACCTACCGACATTTGTGGTTTTCCGTTTTTTGGTACAAACAATACGGCCGGAATAGAGTTGATGTTAAATAACCCTGCCAGTTCGCGCTGTTCATCCGTGTTAATTTTGTAAATCCTGACTTTCCCTTTATACTCCTTTGAGAGTTCATCCATGATGGGAGCGACCATTTTACAGGGACGACACCAGTCAGCATAAAAATCTATAATACATGGCTGATCGCCAACAAACAACCATTCCTTTGAATTCGCTTTATAATCCCAAACCAGTTTCTGAAATGACTCAGCGGTAAGTTTATTTACCTGTCCTTCAGTGTTCCCGTTGCTCCCGTTATCCTTGATATCGTTGCCGCTGCAGGCATTAAGGGTAAATGAAACAAAGAATAATAAAATAAATGTAAGTTTTTTCATGATTATCGTTATTTTAATGACGCTGCAAAGATAAAAAGAAATATTTACACAAATCGCATAAATATCACTATTTATTTTTACTTTTGTAAAATTATTACCTGCTGTCTATGTCCATATCTTTCAAACAATTTGATATTAGTGAGCTTTCCGGATTTTTTTCGAAGGAGGAGGATTGTCTGAAATTCCTGGCGGAAAAAAAATGGGAAACCGGATTCACATGTCTCAAGTGTGGAAATACCAATTATTGCAAAGGTAAAACAATGTATGCACGTCGCTGTACCCGTTGCAAAGCGGAAGAGTCGGCCACTGCACATACAATTTTTCATCGGTGTCATATCCCTATTACTGAAGCGTTTCGCATTGTTTACCTGGTTTGCCACGACCCTGCCGTATCCACTTATGAGTTATCGCGCCTGCTCGACCTTCGCCAGATGACCTGCTGGAAACTCAAGACCCGGCTGATGGAGTGCATAAAAAACCGCGGTGAGGTTGATGTCCTCTTCAATGATAAAAAAATGGTTACTTTCGTGAGTCCAAAATAAGGCTCATGTCCATTCTGATCACAAACATCAAGGAACTGGTTCAGGTTGAAGAAAAACCTCAGCTCATGGTTGCAGGTGCTGCCATGTCGAAACTCAAATCCATTCAATCTGCCTGGCTTCTCATCGAAGGTGACCGAATCCGGGATTTTGGGACGATGCCCATTAACAATATTGTATCGTATGAGGCCGATCCGTCTTGCACTGTAATTGATGCAACCGGCAAAATGGTTTTTCCCAGTTTCTGCGACAGCCATACACATCTTGTTTATGCGGGTAGCCGGGAAATAGAGTATATTGATAAGATCAAAGGGTTGAGTTACGAGGAAATAGCGGGAAGGGGCGGAGGTATTTTAAATTCTGCTAAACGGTTGCATGATGCAACAGAAGAGGAGCTGGAGGAACAGGCGTTGTGCCGGCTGAATGAAATCATTGCATGGGGAACCGGAGCTGTGGAGATCAAAAGCGGGTATGGATTGAATCCGGCAGATGAACTTAAAATGCTCCGTGTGATTCGCCGGCTGAAAACACTTACGCCGATTAAAATAGTTCCTACATTTCTGGGTGCACATGCCGTTCCTGCTGAATATAAAGGTCGTCAGGGCGAATTTACCGATATGGTAATCAGTGAAATGATTCCCCAGGTTGCATCCGGGGAACTTGCCGATTATATCGATGTTTTCTGTGACCGTGGTTTTTTTTCAGTGGAGGAGACCGACCGGATCCTTAATGCCGGGATGAAATATGGAATGCGTGCCAAGATCCATGCAAACGAACTTGACTATTCAGGTGGTATCCAGGTTGGTGTTAAATACAACGCACTTTCAGTTGACCATCTCGAATTTACCGGAGATGCAGAAATTGAGTGTTTGCTGGGAACAGAGACGATGCCAACAATTCTGCCAGGCGCTGCTTTTTTTCTGGAGATGGCCTATGCTCCCGTGCGCAGGATGATCAATGCAGGTTTGCCTGTTGCCATGGCCAGTGACTTTAACCCCGGCTCATCCCCATCAGGCAACATGCAGTTCATCATCTCCATGGCCTGCATTAAATACCGTATGCTTCCGGAGGAGGCAATCAATGCTGTAACCATTAACAGCGCTTATGCAATGGGTTTAAGTGAAGAATACGGCAGTATTGCCCGTGGAAAAATCGCCAATGTTTTTATTACAAAACCGATCCCTTCTTATGCATATATGCCATATTCTTATGGAAGCAATAAAGCGGAACAGATTATTCTCAACGGTCAGTTGGTGAAATAATGGGGAGTTAAATAAGAAAAAGCCTGCTTCGGCCATCCGGAGCAGGCTTTTTCTTATTTGTGATTGTCTGAAACGACAGTCCTTTCCTTTTTGCTTTATTCTATTACAATTTTACCCTTTGACATAACCCCGTTACCGGTAAGTATATATAAATAGATGCCTGCAGGAAGATTATTCCGTTCAAGGATTGTATTGTTTGAGGTGATTTTCATCCTTGAAACTTCCTTACCAACAAGGTTGTAGAGGATAAACACAGTACCATCGGATATTTTCATGTTCTCAATGATCACGGAAGCCTGGTTCTTTAAAGGATTTGGAACAACGCGTACCTGGGGTATTGCAAGAACCTCTTCATTAACATCAAGAATTGGCGAACACTGTGTGCCAACAGCAGCACCCCAGGTTTCAGAACCTTTCTTGAAATAGACCAACCGGTAAAAATCCTGGGTGGTCTGGTCGTCACGATAATATTCCGTTACGCCAAGGCCTTCGGAATAGTTGCGGTAAAGTGTCACACTTCCGGTAGGGATAATGAAACATGAATTCAGGAACCTGTACTTGTCTTCTGTTACTTTCTTGGTCTGCCTGTTGTTGAATGCCTTCATGTAACGGTCAAACTGTGAGGCATACACATTCTGGCGGAAAAACTGATCGGGATACCGCATGATGGTTGAGTCGCCGGCCATCACGTTGAATTTATATTTAACAGTTATCGTATCACGCATATATACATGGTTGCCGCCCGGGTTGGTAATGGTACTCCTGCAGCGGTCAAACTTATACACTACTGAGTCGTTGTTGGCACCGTAAGTGGTCTTTGAAAATACATTCTGAATCTCTTTCCATGTCGAACTGGGACCGCCAGAAGTATTGCTGTAGCCTGAATAATGAAGTACATCACCGATGTTGAAACTGTAAACCTCTTTCCAGCCAAAATCCTGTATTCCAATCACAGGTTTCAATTTGCCGACAAGCGTATAATTTGTCGTATCAAACGGAACGTTTGTCATGTCAAATGTCCTTGACAGGCCATAGTGCTTGCTCAATTTGAAATATTTTCCGTTCCAGGGATTTGCAATTAGGGTCCCGTCATTTCTTTTGGCCTGAAGCTCGATCCTCATCACATCATCCAGAACGCCCATCACGCTGTCGGGAGCGATGGAAGTGATCTTGGCTTCGAGATAGGTGCCTGAGGTTAATTTAGTAAAGCGCCAGGTGTCGTTCAGCTGTCCTTTGCAATAAACATATACCGTATCGTTTTTCTTGTTAAAGAAATAGAACATGAAGCCCGAACTCTGCCTGTAAATCTTCCGTCCGAAAATTGATCCTTTCGTGGTGTCCTTACATTCTGCCGCTGTATCCCGAATGGTCGGAAAGGTATAAAAGATAGTGTCATTCGCAGCAGGTATTGTAAAACTGGATGCTTTGTAAGCCTTTACCGCATTGGTATTCATCTTTTTATAAAAAGCAGGCCCGGAGGAGCAGATGTTGGTGTAATTCTGTGCATGCAACAGAATCGGAAGAACAAACAGAATAGTAAATATAATTTTTTTCATAGAGGTTGGATTTTTTTACAAAAATAGGTAAAAATGTTATAAATAAGACCGTTTATTAATAAGAAAGGTTGCTTGTGTAGCTCCGCATCTCTGTTTTTATTTGGAAATACCTGAAACCTTACCGGATTGAATTTTTAAGGCTGCATCTGTAGCTTCCAGCAGGGGTCTGATGGATATTTCCTGCCCAACGGCATTCTTCATCCAGAGTTGTGGGATGAGTCGCCCTGAAGAATAGATCCTGATCGCTTCGTCAGCGAAATTTTTACCTTTGAGGAATTGATCAAGCTGAAAATCAATCAGGTGTCCGACCGGATAGTTCGACAAGTACAAAGGATTATCAATCATGTGAGAATAGATGGCAAGAATGGGAGTGTCTTTAATGCCAAAAACCGGTGCATAATATTGGTTCCAGACTTCAATGGCTGTTTTGACAACAGTTTCCTTCAATTGCTCTTTGGTCGCATTCGGGTTCTCATATAGCCATTTCCAGACTTTCATATCAAGCAAAGAAACACCCATTATTTCGTAACTCATCCAGAAGTTGTCTATTGCAGCAAGAGCTTCCTTGTCGGGGTCGTTATCTTTGATTCCCAGTAATTCAAGGTCATGTTTCTGGAAGGTAAAAGCAAAGGCTTCTGTAAATGCGGTATTGGGCACTCCCTGCATCATGTAGTTGTCGACCATATAAAGTGAAATCGTTTGTTCAACATTGTGACCAAGTTCATGAATGGCAATATTATATCCCTTATAATCCATGCCGTCTTTACCAATCCTTGTGCGCAGATGGGCTTTGTCTCCCTTCATCTGAGCTCCCCAAGCATGGCCGCTTCCCCGGGCAGGGTCAACTGTGATGTGTGAAGCGATCTCTTTTGCTTTGTCGGGTTTGAATCCCATTTTTAGCAGGATGTTTGGAATATCTGCTTCAAATGCCTGTGTGTTAGGATATTTGGCCCGGGTTGTTTTATCCAGCAGTTCCATGTTCATATTGCTGCGTGGCTTAAACCCGTCATACCAGATATCGAATGGCTGCAGCGGTCTGCCCAGTCGTTTACTTATCATGTCACCAACCTGTTTGACCTGCGGTGATGAACAGAATTCCGTAAAGAGTTTTTCAACCTGTGCCTGGGGAATCTCCATGCTGCCGTCGAAGGCACGCATGATGTAAGTCGGATACATCGGTGTGTACTGATCCATGAGTTTCATGTTGTTGAACAGGTTCAGGAGAGTCGCATACCTGGTGTCAGGTTCGGGGGTATTCGCAACCTCCTTGCCATCCTTAAACAATTTGTTGGATGCAGGGTTCCATTGAAAAAGCGGGTTGTTGATCACGCTGTCGGGAATGTCCTGGCTGATGATACGCAGCATGACCTGGTAGATCATCTTTTGTTTCAGCGTTCCTTCCTCACTTTTATTATAGTTGGCTTTCAGCTCATCGCGGAGATTCCAGTGAGATAAAAGTTTCATCTCTTTGGCGAAGTGGGTTTTCCCCTGGTCATCGATCAGGTTGCCGACATAAATGTTATACCCGGAGATATAGTTGTCGGCATTGGTAAGTGCTTCAGCGATCTTTACATTGACATTTGCAGGCACTCGGGAGGTGAAGAGATCCCCCATTCGTACGTGTGCCCATTCGGTGCGGCTCCATTTCGGGCCTGATTCTTCTTTCTCCTTAAGTGAATAAAACGGAAAATTCAGGGCGGTAACAAACGCAAGTTTATTATTGAAGAAATCATCGTTGAAATGGGCTCCTGGTTCATAAGCGCCAAACAGTTCATCTATGTCGAGCATTTCGCCGATATCGAGATGCATGCCTCGTTTCAGATCCAGGCTGATCATGTTGAAATGGCCAAACATAGATTCCCAGTTGGCGGAAAATCTCCTGAAGAGATTATCAAGCTTTACCGGATCACTTGTGTAGTACTTCAGGCAGAATTGTTCAAATTCCTTTGCTGTACCATCCTGAGAAGTCCACAGCGTTGCACACTGGGTTACTCCTTTTTCCAGACGGGTTTTATTGCCATCAGCCAATGATTTGGCAAGCTGGCCTGTTACCGAGTCGATGGTGGCTTGTTTAATGAAGGAAACAGAAGTGTTGTTCCCTGGTTTTTCAACCGGTTTACATTGCCCGAAAATCAAGGCAATCGGCAGCATCAGGAAGAGAATGTTTTTCATCGGATTTAATTTTGGAAAATTTAGGCAAAAGTACTGAAAAAAGGAGTATCACAGTACGGCGGAAGAGAAATGTGGAAACAGAATAAATTACTAAAAATAGCTATTTTTGCAGTCTTAAAATAACTTCTGACAGTACTATTAATTATTTCCAGCATTATACTATTCCTTTAACTTATGAAACAACTTATCGAATGTGTGCCCAACTTTTCTGAAGGTCGCGACATGGGCGTGATCAAAACAATTACCGACGAAATTGAAAAAGTGGCCGGAGTCAGGCTGCTTGATGTTGATCCCGGCGCTGCCACCAACCGAACCGTTGTCACCCTGGTAGGAGAACCTGATGCGGTGATCGAGGCTGCTTTCAGGGCCATAAAAAAAGCCTCTGAGGTCATCGACATGAGCCGGCATCATGGAGAGCACCCCCGGTTTGGCGCAACGGATGTTTGCCCGCTGGTACCAATTTCCAATATAACCATGGAGGAGACTGCAGTTTTTGCGCATAAACTGGCTGAAAGGGTGGGGAGGGAGCTGGCAATTCCGGTTTATTGTTATGAAAATGCCGCCCTGAGCGAGGAAAGGCGTAACCTGGCCAATTGTCGTTCGGGTGAGTATGAAGGCTTGCCAAAGAAACTGGAGGATCCTCATTGGAAACCCGATTTCGGCCCGGCAGTTTTTAATGCACACACAGGTGCTGTTGCCATCGGTGCCCGTGATTTTTTGGTTGCCTATAATATTAATCTGAATACGACTTCCACCCGTCGTGCCAATGCGGTGGCATTCGATATCAGGGAAAAGGGCCGCCCGGTCCGTGAGGGTAACCCTATCACCGGAAAGATTAGAAAGGACGGGCATGGTAAAGAAATCTGGACACCCGGGGCACTGAAGGCCTGTAAAGCCATCGGTTGGTTTATCGAAGAGTATGGCATTGCCCAGGTTTCCATTAACCTTACAAATATCAGCGTTACCTCTGTGCATGAGGCGTTTGAGGTTTCCTGTCAAAAGGCCATGGAACGGGGCATGCGGGTTACCGGTTCAGAACTTGTGGGCCTGGTTCCTAAAAAGGCCCTGACGGATGCCGGGAAATATTTTCTGCGCAAGCAGCAGCGGTCGGTCGGGATTTCTGAAGATCAGCTTATCATGATCGCGGTCAAATCACTTGGACTTGATGATCTTAAGCCATTTAACCCGGGGGAGAAAATCATTGAGTATTTGCTGGATGATCCGAAGGATAAAAAACTTGTGGGAATGACCGTGGAGGGTTTTACCAATGAAACCGCCTCCGAATCAGCCGCCCCCGGGGGAGGGTCGGTTTCAGCGTATGTAGCCGCACTGGGGGTTTCGTTGGGTACCATGGTTGCAAATCTCTCTTCGCACAAATCGGGCTGGGATGAGCGCTGGGAAGAGTTTTCGGCCTGGGCGGAAAAGGGGCAGAAGCTGAAAGATGAGCTGTTGTTCCTCGTCGATGAGGATACCCGGGCTTTTAATAAGATAATGGATGCTTTTGGTTTACCAAAAGGCAGTGAAGATGAGAAACATGCGAGAACAGCAGCGATCCAGGATGCCACCCGTTATGCCATCGAAGTACCTTTCCGTACGATGCAAAAGGCCTGCGAATCTTTCGATATCATCAGGGCCATGGTGGACAGCGGTAACCCGAATTCGGTTACCGATGCCGGTGTTGGAGCGCTCTGTATCAGAACAGCTGTCATGGGAGCCTACCTGAATGTGAAAGTTAATGGCGCCGGGTTTAAGGATATTGATTTTCTAAACACGATTCTGCAACAGGCCGAAGAACTTGTTTCCAGGGCCAGGGCTGCTGAGGAAGCAATCCTTGAGACTGTTATTCAAAAGATATCAGGATAGTGGGTGATTTGCGACATAGTGTGGCTGGCAATCGACATGGCATGTCGGATTACTGTAAATGCCGGATTCATGTTAAGTTTATTACATGGCTGAAACACAATAAAATATGTTTTTTTTGAAATTTATTTGTAAAAACATTTGTTTTTTAGACTAAATCTTTATAATATTGTTCTCTAATATCAATGAAAAACACCCAAAAATTAACCACAATTAATGGACCTATTAATCATTAACATGTTAAACTAAACTTTGAAATTATGAGAAAAATTATTCTTTTAATGGTCGCATTTATAGCGATTTCCGGCTTTTCATTTGCTACGATGAATTCAGGTCATCAGGCAAATCCACCGGCACCGATTGCAGCTAAAACCGTTCTGACTCCTCACAAGAATTCAGGATGTAATTATCTGGTATTGATGGACAACCTTCCCTGGGGCAGCAGTGCTGTTACTGATATTTTAACAGCAAATGGAGAAACATTTTCTGTCGCTACGTCAGCTACATTCCCCGGCCTTGACTTTAACCTTTACGATGTTATTATTGTTTGTTCTGACCAGAATCCTGCATTTCATACAGTTTTTGCAGCGAACTTTCCAAAGTTTGTATCTTTTGTACAGGGTGGCGGAAGTTTGGAAGTTCATGCCGCAACCTGCGGGTGGAATTCACCTTGCGGTTATTCTGTACTTCTGCCTGGTGGCGTTTCCACTGTAGAGCAGTATGATGACTTTAATCTTGTTGGTGCACCAAACCCGATCACAACAGGCATGCCCAGTCCTTTCTCCGGAACTTTTGCCAGTCACGGGTACTTTCAGAACCTGGTTGCTGCCACTGATATTATTACAACTGCCCAGTCAAACGGGTTACCTACAACCATTCAGTATCACTATGGATCAGGTGTTGTCACCGCTACAACATGTACTTATGAATATGCCTGCAATAATGGACAAGCTTGCTGCACCATGTTGCACAACAATTTGACTTATGCATGCGATCACTCAATCGCTGCTATTCCAACCGTATCACAGTGGGGTTTAATTATCCTCGGTTTTGTTCTCCTTGGATTTGGAACATTCTATATCCTGAAAATGAGGGGATAAGACGCTTTTTAATTGATAAAAAATCCTTTGTGGTCAGAATGCAAATTCGACGACAAAGGATTTTTTTTTGAATTTTATTTATCGGGTTGTGCCTTGGTTGTCTTGAAATCTTCTACCCTGAAGGTTACCAGCAGCCAGATGGCTACCACAAAATAAAGCACAGAACTGGAGGAAACGGAGATAAAGGTGTTTAAAAATGTTAGTACGGTCTTACCTGTCCCTGTGAAATTAGTCAATTGAAGCCAGGGAGTCTCATGACTTAACCACAGCAATGCAATCCATTGTTTAAACATGACCAGCATCATCACAAGTACCAGTCCGGAAATCAATGCTAGAAGCCGGCGCTTCCATGATACCGGAGAAGCAATTACCAGGGAAATCAGTAAAATTGTGGGCAGATAGCCAAGGTAGCGGGTGTTGATGTCAACGTAAGCCGTTTTAGAGGTCCCGTCCTGACGAACAAGGGCATAGTTGCCAAGATTGACGTGCGTAGTGGCGGGGTCTTTCCACTCTTTGAACTTTACAAACCCGGTATCCCTGAATTTGCTGAAGAACATACCGGCTACTTTTCTGTAGAAATCACCGTAGGATTTATCGTAAAAGGTGAGGGGAGCAGAAAGCAGTCCGTATATCAACAGTGCCTTCAGTAAAAACAATATCAAGGTCTTACTGCGCAACATGACGGGCCTCCTTTCTTGTCAGTTTGATCCAGAATACCCATAATCCAAGTGCGAAAATGATAAACACGACCTGCCATACTTCCACATGCATGATTTCAAAAGCCTTCGGGAAATATACCCCGGTGAGGAAAAGTGTAACAACTCTCAGGATGTTAAGCGAAAAAAGCAGCGCAATTCCTGAAAAGAAACCGATGAGTTTGAATTTCCATTTTGCCGGGAAGGAGAGCAGGGCTGAGGCAAACAGGGCCATGGCTTCCATTGCATCGCACCCGCGGGCAATGTTCACGGAAAAACGCTGTGAAGAGATATTCTCCTTTAATGCTGTTGTTTCCATGCCGAAAATGTTCAGGATCACACTGGACAACCTGGCATTTGCAGAAACAATATGAGGCTGAATATTGGTTTGGCAATACTCTGAAAGCCAGAAAATATAAAAGAGGATCATCAATGTTGCAAAACCAAATACAAAAAGTATGACAGGTAGTTTCTGACGAAAATTGGAGCGAACGCCTGCCAAAGGGGAGGGAGCCTGTTGTTTGTTTTTAAGTGCTTTTTTCTTTGGTGAATAACCCATAAATGTCAATATTAGTAATGTTAATGGCTTGGTTTTGGTTTTGGTTTAACAGCAACAATGATTAGACCGATTATAAATAGTTGCAAAGGTATCAATAAAATTTCAACGATACATGAGGGCACAAAAAAAGCCGGAGGGTTCCGGCTTTTTTTTATCATCAGGTTTGTTATTTCTTGGGGGTAGTGGTTTCGACTGCCGGTGATTGTGTTGCAGGTTTGGCCTCGGGGGCTTTTACCGGTGGTTTCGCAGCCTGTGCACCTTTGAAAAGATCATCACCTTTACCGGTGAATTTTCCGTCTTTGTCAAAAAGAAAGGCGCGTTTCTGACCACTCATTTCAACCATGGCTACATAAGAGGTGACTCCTTTTTCTTCAATTTTACCTGCCCTCGCAATGGGATTTCCTCCAAAATTTTTAGCAACATATTCGGCTACACCTTTCGGCAGTTGGTTCACCTTTATTTCGGTCATTTTTTTATCCTGGGCAAAAATCACCATGGAGAATATGGCGGCAACAAAAACAAGCATTATTTTTTTCATAATATTCAAGGAATTAAATTAGTAATTAGGATTTATGTAATGGTATAAAGTTATTTTTTCGAGGAACCCTGACAACATTCCAGTGAGCAGGATTCTTTTCTGAGCCATTTCCCATCTTTATCAAAGAATAGCTTTTCATGGGTTTTATCTTTATTTACGCAGATATCATAAGTGATAACGCCTTTGTCATCGACCTTGAACACTTTGTCGATGGTATAACCGTTGAAGTTCTTCGATATATAATCTAAAATGGGTTTCTGCAACTCTGCAGCCTGCATTTCTGTTTTGGTCTGAGCGAAGAGAAAGGTGCTGAAAATCCCGAAAATAAAAAGAAACAAGATTTTTTTCATAATTTCAGTAACTGTATAAAAATAATTGTGCAAAATTGAGAAATGATTCTGTTGGAATTTTGAAGAGGTGCTAAATATAAGAAACTTTCAGTGTATGCAATCCATCACAGTACAGATATTCCACTTTCATGTTGTAAAGGTTTGCGATTTTCTGCACAATAGATAACCCCAAACCTACAGAATCAGGGTTGTTCCCGGATTTTCTGAATCGTTCGAACAGGTCTCTGGGATCTGTTTTCATCATTTGTCCTGTATTTGTAATTGAGAAATAATCCTGCATGACATTGATGTCAATCCTGCCCTGAATGATATTGTGCCTGATGGCATTTGACACCATGTTGGTGATAAATATTTCGGCCAGTGCAGGATTCATGTTCAGCCTTACATCATATTGGTAGTTCTTTGAAACGGAAATCTTCCGGTGGTCAATCATCTCCTCGAAGTGCTCTGTTGTTTTATCAAGGAGCATCTGCAGGTTGATCTCTCCGAGATCCCTGAACTGGTTGTTTTCAATTTTGGAAATAAGCAACAATCCCTGGTTTAATTTCGACATGCGTGTGGTCGCTTCAAATATCGCGCTGATAAGTTGCAGCTGCATTTCATCCAGATTCTCCTTTTGAATCAGCAATTCAAGTTTTGACTTGATAATCGCAAGCGGTGTTTGGAGTTCATGCGCTGCATTTTCATTAAATTCTTTGAGGTTCAAATAATCCAGCCGAATCTTCTTCGACATTTTGTCAAGGGTCTGGCTTAACAGGTTGAATTCATAGATGTCGGTTTTAACCAATTCCAGTGGTATTGCCAGGTTGATCTCATACTTGCTGAGGTTATGGAGTATTCGGTAGAACGGAATCCACACACGCCTGGTTATAAAATAGTTAACGATTATAAGAAGAAAAAGGAGTGTCAAAAACACCAATGTCATGGAAATCACAATCTCTGCGATCAGGTTCTCTGAATCCCGCAAGGGCTTGTATATATTTATGATGTAACCTTTATTCCTGATTGATGTGTTTTCGGCGAAAAGATGACGAAAGGATGCGAAAGTGCCCAGCTCATTGTCGTACATCAGGGTATCCCTGATGTAGCCGGTTTTTGGCTGAGGGGCATTCAAAATTGTGACATCAATCAGATGTCCGAAGACCTGCCTGAAATCGGGAACACTGTCGGAGTAATTGATGGTTTGTTCTATCAGCAACCGTTCCTCGTGGAGCGTTTCATCGAGCTGACGCTTGAAAATGTTGTGAAGCAGATTGTAAAAAATCAGACCACTAATGAGGAACACCACACCGGAAATAAAGATATAGGATAAGGAGGTGCGTGTCAGCAGTTTCATTGATCCGTAAATTTATATCCCATCCCGTAAATCGTTTTTATATAGTCTTCTCCGCCCTTTTCCATGATTTTTTTCCGGAGGTTTTTAATATGGGTGTAAATAAAATCGAATGAATCTGCTGTATCCATTTCATCTCCCCACAAATGTTCGGCGATCGATTCACGTGTAAGGATCCGGTCTTTGTTTGAAAGAAAAAAAACAAGCAGGTCGTACTCCTTTTTTGTCAGGACAAGTGATTGATTATTAACTGAAACTTCCATTTGTTCGGGCAGAATCCGGAGATCATTGAATACGATTTCATTGACCCCGCCAAAACTCCTGCGGCGGATGATTGATTTGATGCGGGCATTGAGCTCCGGCAAGTGGAATGGTTTGGTCAGGTAGTCATCAGCGCCGATTTCCAGGCCGATGATCTTATCGTCCAGCGAATTTCTGGCAGAGATGATGATGATGCCGGTTTCAGATTTGTTCTCTTTTAGTGCACGGATCAGGTTCAGCCCGCTGCCGTCAGGCAGGTTGATGTCAACAATGATGCAATCGTAATGATAAAGGTTGATCTTTTCAATGGCCTGCTCAAAATTAAAAACCGCTTCGCAAAGGTAGTTTTCGTTCTGAAGGTAATCAGTTATGGAGCGGGACAGCTCTTTTTCGTCTTCAATAAGGAGAATTTTCATCTTTTTTCTTTACACGCAGCAACTTGCACTTTGTACTTCGCACTTCTTACTTTGCAGTTTGTACTTCTTACTTTGCAGTTTGCACTTTGCTTTTCTCAGTCCTTCACACACCTCACCGGGAATGCATTCTGTTTGGCACTTTCATACAATGAAACCGAAGGGTTGATACTGTTAACCCCACGGGCAACAGGTTTGTTTCCTGAAAGCGTTGAAGTCCAGAACATGGTTCCGGAGAGGTTACCTGTATTATATGCCCATGTGTTGTTCATGTAATATATTCCGTTGGGCAGGGCGTCAAATTTATATGGAGGTTCGAGGAAGTCACCTGCGATTCCCTGCCCGAATGTCATGCCGGCTTCGGCATCGATCAGGTCCTGCCACTCCTGGCTGGATGGTACATGCCATCCCGGGGGGCAAACCCCTTTTGTCCATCCAGGGGTGCTTCCGTATTGCATGAGTTCGTCCCATTGATAGAGGGAACCGAACGATGCACAAGTGTTGTCGTTTGTTGCGCAGTATCGTTCAGTCATGCAGTTGTCAGTTTGCGGCAGGTAATCACTGACGGTACTGCCCCAGTTCAGGTTTTTAAGCATCCAGCAGGCATTACGTCCGTTTGCAGTGATCAACATGGTAGGATATCTGTTTGTGGCAAAATCCGTATTCCTAGGGTCTGTAAACGTGTTGTTGGAACAGGAGTAGGTTGCGTTTGAAGGATCAACCCTGATGGGTTTGCTGGCGGAGGCCACACAACCGTTGGCATCGGCGTAAGTAAATGATAAGAGATGGTTGTTTTGCGAGAGGGTTGCCGGGTTGAGGGTTGCTCCAGCAATGAGCACGCCATCAATATAGTAGCTGCCGCCGATTCCAAGAGGTGTGCCCCCTCTGAGCAGGAAAGGTTTTGCATTTTTGGTTGTTACCTCATCAAAACAGGTTTGGAGTGCAACCACAGGCTTTGGGAAAATTATTGCCTGGACCGGAGCAGAGTTTGAAATACAGCCGGTTGTGGTATTTGTTCCTTTCACTGTAATGGAATAGGTATTTGGGGTAGTCCATTTTATCAGGAAGTCACTGGAGGCCGCACCGGGAGTGATAATCCAGCCGGTATTAGGTGTAATCGTCCAGGTAAAGGTTGAAAAGGGATCCGCAGGGACACTGTATGGGTATAATGTCGGAAAGTCCTGGCACAGCGGATTCGGGGGTGCTGTAATGGTTGTAACCGGTAGTGGGTTTACTCGCACATTGTAAATTTTTGCAGGATAACCTGGGCAACCTAAAGAATTGACATAGTTCACTTGAATCCAATTATCTCCTGGAGTGTCCCATGTGACTACTGCAGTATATGTGCCGGATGTTCCTCCTGAAGTAAAAGTTCCGCCATGAATTTGCCAGTCGTATTGCGACATGGCAGGATCGGTGATGTAAGTTTTCAGGACATCACCTTCACACACGGTTTGTGGTCCGGCAAGAGTAGGGATCGGCCTTCGCATCAAAACCACATTTTTAGAGTTAGTCACCACACATGACGTGGCATCGATGGTTTCTGTAACAGTCAGGTCGCCGGGAGAAACAAGATATGATCCCCATTGAACGGTGACCTGGTTCCCGTCGGAGGGAGAACTGAAAGAGCCTCCTGTTACTGTCCATGAATAGGAATGGCCAGGAATAAAAGGTGTGGAATAGGTCACTTCAGGCCCAAGTTCGCATGTTACAAAGTCACCGGTAATCACGGGTATTGGAAGCGGGTTTACCAAGATGGTGGCATAATTTACCGCGCCCGGACATGACATTCCTATTTGGGAAGACGGGGTGATTTTATAGGTAATATGGCCCTG
>CAIYJU010000181.1 GCA_903926565.1 uncultured Bacteroidales bacterium | reverse complement strand
GTGTACTTTGAGTTCATCCGTAAAACTTCCTTCGCCAAAATAGGGCTTTTTTGGGGCTGGCTTTGGCAAAACTATCGGCTTGTTTTCATCTCCGGAAACCTGAATACTGCTGGAAACCAAATGCTGCATCGATTCTTTTCCTGAAACCCACGGGCCACCACTTCCCGACCAGCCGGGACCAACTCCCAGCGTAATGGCAATACCCAATCGTTCAGCTTCACGCACTGCGTGCTTGAATAAATCCTGCCACTGCTCACTTAAAAAGTCAACCGGACCGCGAGGAACACCGACATTCACTTCAAGAAAAACGAGGTTGCCGACACCAACCTTTTTCATTGATTCCAGATCGGCGGTCATGGCTTCTTTCGACATGTTCCCATCCATAAAATACCAGTAAACACCGGGCCGTGCTGCATCAGGAGGATTCCGGAAATCGGCTTTCATTTTCGTGATATTTGTTTCATCTCCGGATGGATAGTTAAAGCAGATGAAAGCCAGACTGACAATTGCCAGTAAAACAGGAAGTACTATTTTCAGTCGTTTCATAACCGGTGTATATTAAATTTCTATTGAAACCATTTGATTAATTCGTTTGCAATGAGTTCGTGCCCAAGTTCGTTCGGATGATTAACCTGCGACATGTATTTACTAAGTTGTTCTTTATCCGGATACAGGAATTCGAAAGCCTGATAGCTGTCAACCAATCCAAGCTGATTTTCCGATGCAAGTTTCCGAACCTGGTCGGCATGTTTCCGCAATTCATTTGTAGGGTCAGCATAATTGACATTTTGGTCGGGTGATGGTGTCAACAAAATCACTTTAATGCCCTGATCTTTTGCTGATTTAATCATTTGATTCCATGATGAATATGCTTTCTCCAATCCGACTCCACGATCATTCAGGCTATAATCAATCAGAATTAAATCGGGTTTGTGAATTAGCACATCTCGCTCAAAGCGTTCAGCACCTTTTACCGAATTCTCCCCACCGATGGCAGTCACAATTACATTCACCACTGCCAGTGGGTAAATCGTCTTGAGTTTTTTCAGGAACAAATTTGGGTAAGCTCCTAATGTATTGACCTGTGGAGTTTTGAAATACCCAGCCGGAACACTGTGCCCATGAAAAACAATGTTAATGGTCCGGTTTTTTGGCCATTCTTTTTGCATTTCCAATTTCAGGTCATTCAAATATGTAGAATGATCGGCAATAGTTTGGGCATTTGTCCAAATTGCAAAAAACAGTATCGGTATAAAAAGCAAATTTTTCATTTTGAGAATATTCATTAATCGATATTATATGATCTGTGCCATTTCGTCCGAAAGATTGGCAAATCCTTTTTCAACCTTATTTCGCGGACGATTTCATTTTCGCATTTTCTTCTACCCGGGGCGCCACTCCTTCGTCGTTTTGCCCCGGGCTACAACTATTTCACCCCGCTGGGGTTAAAAAATCGCCCATCTAACATCTATTTAAACACTCTTCTGACGGCTTCCAGGTAGCCAAATTTATTTTTGGTATCAGGTTCCAGATAGCTTCCTTCGGTCCATTCGTTCCAGCAGTTGATGTTCAAGATGCGCGGGCCGGCGGAGTCCGGCTGCGCGAGCAGACGGCGCTTGGTCATGGCGAGCGCTTCCTTGAAGCGCTCCGGCGTGTTGCCGCCAATAGTGTTGGTGAAGGGATAGCCGGACGCGTCGAACTTGTCGCGCTGGTCGCAGCGCGGGCTGGGGTCCCATCCCATCGTGACGTTCGGGAAGAAGGGCAGGCCGAACTTCTTCATCGCGCCATTCCAATAGTTGAAGTAGCCGTCGCGCACGAGGTTATAGTCGGTCGCCTGCTGGAGCAGATGCACATGATGAATCCACACATAGGAGGTGACGGAATCGAACCCCAGGTCGTGCACCAGCCTGGCGGCATCC
>CAIYJU010000180.1 GCA_903926565.1 uncultured Bacteroidales bacterium | reverse complement strand
CTCTCCCCAACAGTGTTAATGCATTTATGAACCACATTTCCCATTGCATCATTTACAACAACTGTTACTTTTTGTACATGATTGAGAATCAGCGAAATTGTGAATTTTCCTGATGTTGGATTCGGGTAAATGTTTACATAACCATCCGGGTTAAGTTCAGGAACATCAATGGTCATACCCACCGTGAAACTTTGTGCAATCTCCCTTCCAAAATCCCCCTGAAACGATCTTACCATCTGACCTGACATGCTTAAAATCTGTGCGTATCCGGCAGTTCCGTTGCCATAGGGAGGCATGTTGGCCCAGTAATTCAGCCCTTCTCCGTCGGTATTCCGGATGATTAACCTGTAGCATCCTTTTGAAAGGTTAAAAGTATCCAGGTAAATGGTGTTGTTTTCCATGGGGGCACTGTGATATACCGCAACTCCGTCCTGATCGGTGAGAACCCATGAGATCGCTGCCGCCAGATGGTTCGTTTTGAATTTTAATACGAGTTGGTTCTGATACGTTGGAGGAATAACAAAAGGGGCGCTCATGTTGTCATTGGCCGTATATTCGTCAGCACCGCCATTTGGCAGTGTAATGTGAAAAAGGAAGCGGTTATCCCCGCCGTTCCACTCTGTCCAGTCTATTGCAGGCAGCTGAATCCTTGCAGTATCCTGGAATGCCAGGCGCCCTGTCCATCTAAATGATTGGGTCTTTCCCCCGGCAGGGCCGAATTCAATGACCAAACTCCGGAGGGTGTCGGATCCGTTGTTTTTTATGGCGATAAGTGGCCTGCCGCACAGCGGATTGAAGCGGTTATAGAATTTGTCGTTGTTTGGCGCAAGTACCTCTTCCATTGCTGCATCCAGCCGGAAATTTGGTTTGCCATACGTTATCAGCTGCGATTCGATGGCATAGTAGGGCCAGCTTCCCTGCCCATCCCATGTATAGCCTGGCTGCAAATCATAATCGATCGTCATGGAGTCGCCCGGAACGATGAGCCGGGATAATTCAAAATTCTTTGTCCGTACCTCTGCCCCCGGGCACCATTCCGCCCGGTCGTACAACCACGTGCCTCCCTGGGGATAGAGTGGATTCAGTCCGCAGTCTGCACGCCAGACAACATGATTGTACGCATGTGATCCGTTAATAAGCAGTTCGTTTGTGCGTTCGCAGAACTCTGAACAATTCAGGGTGCCACCAAACCCGTGGCCTGTTATTCTCATTTTCAGGCGTGCATTTCGAACATTTGTGTCGATCTTTACCTTCACCGGCGGAAGATTATGTTGAGAGGCATCGGCATAGCCATGATTACCGGAATAGATGTTTTTAATACCAAGTACCTCCCTGGGTGGCGTTCCCTCGATCATTCTGAACTTCATGTCGAGCAGTTCCTGCCAGTTACCGGCCGAAAGGTGAACAGAGTCGTGCAAAAGGGAGGCATAATCGGTGAGATCAAATAACCATGTCCAGCCATTTCCGAGGCTCAGATTGTTCCCGTAAGGGGTGATATACCGGGCAAGTTCATACCGCTCGAGTATTTCGAAGGGTTTGCCAAAATAGGTGTAGTCCTTCTTTCGCAATATTGCATCGGGAACAACAAGTGCAGAATCGATGGCTGTTCCCTGCGGGTTATAAAGATAATTGGAATACCAGGCAGGATATTTGGCAAGTGTATCAGTTGCCTGGTAGGGATGGAGGGTATCTCCGAAGAGCACGATCATGATCGGTGCTTTCGCAATTGTATCAACTTTAAATGTTGAATCAAGTGAAGCGGGATTGTAATTTCCCTGTTCAAAAACGATGCATGGCTGCTCATATTTTCTGTTGAAATTTCTGAAAAGGTCTTTGCCTTTGTAGCTCTGCCATTCAGGATATCCTGCCAGCGTTGCATGATGTCCGGCGGGTGCAGCGTCAACTGCTGTAAAACCATCTGCAGAATTGAATTGATAATAGGCCAGAAGGTGGCCATAATCAGGGTGACTGGTTGCGATATCCCGATACATGAATGTCCTGATGGCGGTGTCGCTGAGTGCTTTGTTCCAGATCGAAAACTCATCGATAAAACCATCATAGAAATTTGAAGTGCCTGAACCATCACTGCCGATCCTGAAAGTTTTGATGCCCTTCAGCGGCTTGCGTCGTGAACCCTGGTTAAACAGCAGCTGACCATTCAGGTAGATCTTCATCCTGCCTTTGCTCAGATCTTTTGTAAAAGCCCAGTGATTCCATTTTCCACGATACTTTGAAGGGTCGCTCACCATCTGGCTGATCCGGTCGTAACCGGTCGCATCATGGCCGGCATCCCAGTAAACTTTGCTGTCGCTCCATGGTAAATGAACATTCAGCACACGATGCCCGGCACTGTCAAGGCCTTCAAAGATGCTGCCGTTTTGTGGTTGCAGCAGCGGATCTCCATACTGCCAGAATGCAATGGTTACAGCACTGTCGAGTGCGGAAAAGACGTCGCCGGGGACACTTACGAAATCCATGTCCCTGAATTTCAGATAGTGGTCGTCTGTTGAAGCGCTTACGATGGAAGGATGTAAAGGGGTTCCGGAATATAATTCGTTCCAGGTACCCGGCAATCGCCGTTCATAGCTCAGATCCACGACCACATTCGAGGTGCCGTCCCATTGAAAGGGATATGTGAAGGGTATAACCTGCCAGCCGGGTGAAACAAACTGCCAGTCTCTGAGAAGAACCTCAGTAAATCCGTCGGATTCAACGTTAACCGGATTCAGAGTGTCATTTGTGGTGTTCTTAATCCTGATCCGGAGTTTATCAAGGGGACTTCCCACCGTCAAGAATTTGAATCGCATTCCTGTGATCTGGCCAGGCAACAGTCCGGCCTGAACCAGGTCAGTTGCAGAATAAATCACCTGCGATCTTGAATCTGTACCGTCATTGCTGAAAAAAACCTTGGAACCATTGATGCTGTCGCCGGTTAATGCAGTTGATGTTGGCAGGGTTTGATTAAAACATTCAAACCAGGGTATATATGACCAGGCCGTTGAATTCATGTATAACAGCGAATCGGGAGTGGTTCCGTTGATGGTATAGTTGGCATGGGAATACCTCGTTGAATCCCATTTCCCCGTATGCCGGTAGAGGTAAGTGTATGTCAGATAATCCCATTCACCGCATGCAGGAACCTGGGCCGGATTGCATTTCAGCGTGTATTCCATTAGAATTTTACTCCAGCGGTGAGAATTATCAGGGAAAAGAAATTTTCCTTCCAGGGGAGACCCGAAGGTGAATGTGCTGATTGTTGTGGTATCTCCGGTTCCAGCCTTTGCAGAGAGGTTGAATGATATTAAATGCAGTAATACCAGCAGAGAGAAGAAAGTCTTTTTATTCATAGCACCCCCGGATCAATATAAACGAATGGTTAATGTTCCTGAAGTGATTGTAAATCAGGATGTTTTTTAATCGTACAGGTTTTTTGGCCGATAATTTTAAAACCTCAGGACAGACCTGGTTTTTCAGGATATTTGCTGCAACATAAAGGCCGAAGCCGGCAGCAGTATGGTACTCCCCGCAAAGGTGTTTGAACCAGGCTTGTGCAGCGGCGGGGAACAACTGATCAGCAAATTGCATATAGATTGGATCGTTGCTGCAATCCCCGTTCACGCCCAAAAGAACGATGTCAATATCTGCAGGGTACAATCCGTTTTTTGCAAGGAAACCCGGCAGGAATTCTGCGGAGGCAAACGACCCGTTGAGGTTATAACAGGTTGCTACATCAGTTAATTCAGCATACGTCGATGAGGACCTTTCTGCACCCATCATAAAGAAAGCTGCGCCTTCTCCGGCAAGGGCGCCGGGAGTTTTTACATCTTTCAGCGACAGGTTGTTAACGGGTTCCATCTTCCATTGCCCGACACGGCGGGTAATTTGAAGATGGTTCATGGTCATTTCATCAATGGTCCCTGCAAGGAAATTTGTTGCTGATTTTTCCTCCAATTGCATGAGTCCGTCGAGCAGGCAACTCTCAAACGAAAAAGTACGATGAACGTAAGTTGAGTTGTAACTGTGACATTTCAGTTGAATTGCCACCTGTGAACTTATGGTGTTATAGGTAGATTGAATGAACGGGGTAGGGTTGAGGAATCTTTCTTCTTTGGTGATCTCCCCGAGAATTTTTTCAGTATCCTCAACACTTCCGAGCCCGGTCCCGGTTATGATTGCATCAGGCATTTCAACACCTGATTCAGCCATGCAAAGTTTTGCCGAGGCAATTCCCATTTTCATCAGCCTGCTCATTCGCCGCGATTGGAGCGGATCAATAAAGGTTCTGTATGCAGGCTCAATACACGTCAGGTAATCTGCTGTATATTCCATTACATCCGACAGAAAAGCTGTTGAATCCGCTGTCCGTTGCGGGGAAATAATACCAATGCCGTTTATAAATGCCATCCTCCGGTTGAATTAGCTAAATAACCTCAACCCCCGTCCCCTACTCCCTAAGGAGAAGGGGTGCAGGGGATGAGGTATCATTATTGTTATTTACTTTCCTGAAAATCAAAGAGGTATCATTACCGCCAAATCCAAAAGAATTTGACATAACCACATTTACTGGTATGGTTGTCAAAAGTTCTTCAACCGGGGAGAAAGAGAGTTCATGCATTTGCTCCTTAAAATTCAGATTTGGCCAGATTACCTGATGTTCCAGGCACAACACCGACAAAATGGCTTCTATTGAACCGGCACAGCTGGTGGTATGTCCTGTGAATGGCTTTGTTGAACTGACCCTGGGCATGTTTTTACTGAAAAGCCTTTCCAGTGCTCTGCCTTCTGATACATCATTGTTGTCGGTACCGGTACCATGCGCATTTACATAATCAATTGCTGCCGGCTCAAGACCCGACATCGAGAGGGCTGCGTTCATGGCAAGGTAAGCACCGATGCCATCCGGCGAGGATGCTGTCTGGTGAAATGCTTCGCATGCATTGCCCCAGCCTGCAAGTTCACAAATTGGCGTATTGCCCGTCACTGCAAGACCAGATTCCGACTCCAAAACAAGGTAGGCTGCGCCTTCTCCAAGGTTGATGCCAGCACGGTGCTGATCAAATGGTTTGCAGGGTTCCTTGTCAAGAATTTTAAGTGCATTGAACCCATTGAGGTGAAATTTCGTGAGTGATTCACACCCCCCGGCCAGCACACGGTCGAGGCGGCCGCTGCGAATCATTCTTGCTCCAAGCATGATGGCATTGGCTGCTGAAGAGCAGGCCGTGCTGATGGTGGTTACGAAATCATGAATCCCCAGCAACCTGGCGATTTTCTCAGTACTGTCGGCACAATCGTAGGAATCTATATAGGCATTGCGGGAGTTGTTACTAAGGAAATCGAGGTAATAACGTTCGCTGCGATCCATTCCTCCGACTGTAGTTGCAGAGATCAACCCGGTTTTCAGATCGTGGTGTTTATCAAGACCACCATGAGCAAAGGCTTCCCGCGCAGCAATGATACCCAGCAAGGCATTTCTTGAGTAGCCGTCAGCTGCGTCGATTCCTGCGAGGGAAATAAGTTCATCATGTGTGCAACTAACTTCGCCAACGAGCAGCTCATCTTTGAGAAGGGTATCGACATGACGAATCCTCCCCAGTCCGGGTCTTGACTGGAGCAGCGAGGAGAGGTTCTCCCCTGAATTGTGTCCAATGCTTGAAATGATGCCATACCCGGTGATGAATATCCGCTGCGGCATCGGGGATTATTTTTTATGCTCTGTGATGTATTCGGCCATGGAACGGATGGAGAAGAAAATTTTCTTACCATCCTTGGGATCTTCTATCTTAATTCCGTAATTTTTCTCAAGCAAAACAATCAGTTCAAGTGCATCAATAGAATCGAGGCCAAGGCCTTCACCAAATAATGGTGAATCAGGATTGATATCCTCCGGCGTGGTCTCTTCCAGGTTTAATTGCTCAATGACCTCTTTCTTTAATTTTAAAATCAATTCATCCATAATATCAGTTCAGTTACGTTTCATAATAAAATTGAGATTCTCTGCATTAAAAAGCATCGGCTTTAAACCGGATCTTTCGCTGACCTGGCTTTGTTCTGAATTTTCAACCAACACCACCATCGCAGTGTTCCTGTCACCCAATACTTCGACCCATCCGCACAAACAGGCTGCCACCCGCTCGTTGTTGAATAACTCATCGACATAATCGCAAAGCAGGTTGCCATCGAATGTCTCAGAGATCAAAAAGGCATTTTCACCTTTGATCCGGTGCCTGATACAAACCTCCCCGATGATGATATTGGGAAGGGTGTAAACAAATACAGAAGGACTTGGGAAAAAGGCTGAACGGTTGTTAATCGTTTCGTTATGAGTAATATCTGTGTCAAGACTTGAACTTGAATTAGACATTACCATACCCACTTCCAAAGGGCTGTAACCTGCAATTGTCTTTTCTTTTAAAACCAGTTCAGCAGCCAGAAAACCAAGTTTACTTATGGAATCCATTTTGTAAAACTTGGGGTACGAAAATTGCTCCTGCTTGAAGACTGCCTTCACAAAGTCTGCAAATTTAGTAATATTTTCCTGATAAAACAGGAGCCTGCCATTCACGATGACCTTGTTGTCATGAAGAACACTGTATGCAGTGATGATACGGTTCATTTTAGTCTTTCTGATATATAATTGCTGCATTGCATCCTCCAAAACCTGAGGCGGTCTTAATGCAGCTGGTTAACGACGCTGGGTGGTTTGTCGTGATTACATTTACCGGAGCTGAAACCCCGGGGATTTCAAAACCGGCCGAACGGTAAAGTGTATTGTTTCTGAGTGAAAATACAGCGGCAACAGACTCAACAAGTCCCGCAGCCCCAAGCGTGTGTCCCCAGTATCCTTTGAAACTATTTAACGGAACATGCGCAAGTCCGCTGAGCTCAACAGCTTTTGATTCCATTTCATCATTGAATGATGTTGCAGTACCATGAGCAGAAATGTAGCTGATTTGCCCGGGTTCAACCATGGCCTGTTTCATGACCGTTTTAATGGCATGGCTAAGTTCTTCCCCGGTACGGGAAGGGCCTGATATATGATTGGCATCGTTGGTGGTAGCAGCACCTGCGATCCGCACAGGAGATACTTCAGCAGTTCCGGAGATTGTTGAGAGGAGCATTGTCCCGCATCCTTCACCAAGTGACAAGCCGGTACGGTTGAGGTCAAATGGCTTACACGGTTTGGTACTGAGTGCCTGGAATGACTGGAAGCCGGATATCACGAATTCTGATGCAATGTCACCACCGGTTACCACAGCATGGTCGAATGCTCCTGACTGAAGAAACCTGGTGGCAGTCATCACGGCCACAACGCCCGAAATGCAGGCATTCGAGATAATCACCGGCGTATTTACAAAACCAAAAAACTGCCTGATGATCCTTCCTAATTCCCATAGATAGAGCCTTTTATGACTAAAAATGGCTTTAAAGCGGTTTTCAAGCAAATTAATGTTGCCTTTTGTTGTTGAAATGACAAGCAGTGTCCTGGCATTTTTTGCTATAACAATATGGTCTTTAATGACATCATGAATGGAGAGAATAAATAACTTTTCGAGCCGCGTAAAGGAGTCAGCCGGTATGTTTTTTTGATAAACTTTTAAAACAGCCGAAAATTTCAGATCCAGTTGCACTGTGTCAACCAGCGACAGCTGAATCTGGCCAGGGTAAAACTCCTGATCATTGATTGTGCGGATGCCGATTATTCCGCTGTCCAATGAAGAAGCATTCTCAGCGGTTGTGAATCCGAGGGATGTAATGATATTGTCGTTCAGGATGTAAACTGGTTTCATGCCATGATTAGTTATATTCCCCATCTCTTTTTCCATCCGATGAAAAATTCCGGGGCAGTGAGTAAAAGCTCGCCCTGCGGAGTCAGGAAAACCTGTGTGGATGTTCCGGTTGCAGATACCTCCATGTCCCTTTTCCGGTAAATTGTATATTCAAACATAATTTTAGCGGCTTCGCTTGAGATAAATCGGGTTTCCACAACCGCAGTATCACCGCATTCCAATGGCCGTTTATAGTCACAATTTATCCTGACCAACGGGATCATCACATTATGCCTGTAAACATCAAGATATCCCAGCCCGTATTTGAGGCCGAATGATTCCCTGCCATCTTCAAAGTACTTAAGATAATTGCCATGCCAAACGATGCGCATGGAGTCAACTTCCGAGAACCTTACGATGATTTCTTTCCGATCAGAGAGTTCCATAGCTAACTGTTCACAGGTCTTTTATATTTATGATAAACCGCTGTGATGATCACAGTGGATAAAAAGAACAGCAGCAATTTGATCGCCTGAGGTGCGACCTGCCATAAATCTCCGCCCCGCAGAAAAATGCTGTAATAGCCCGTAATTGCCCAATTCATGGGGCTGAGCAGGGATAAAGCGCGCATGGATGCCGGCATCAGGTAGATGGGAACCCAAAGGCCCCCGATCGCCGCAAGGATGATCACCGAAATAGAACCGAATGCTGCGGCCTGCTGATGGGTTTTGAAAACCGTTCCGACCATCAGGCCATATCCGACCGCTGCCATTGAAACCATAAGTGTCATGACGAACAATGCGGGGATTTCATCACCGATAACCAGCATGGGCAGGCCGAAAAGCGGAAGTAAAACGATCCCGGCCACCAGCATCGCTGCAGTTTGTGTCAGACAAACTACAAGGTAAACACCAACTTTTGCCATTACCAGGGTCATATAGGAGACGGGCATGGTAAGCAGCCTGAACAGGCTTCCTCCTTCACGTTCCTGTATCAGGCTTTGCGTGAGGGGGATCACAATGAAAAACATTGCAAAAATTGTCCAGGCCGGAACATTGTGCTGTGATGAATTCGGGATCAGTTCAACCTCCCGGTAGGTAGGATATTCCTCCCTGAATTTAAGAATTTCTTTGAACGCCTCTTTTGGTGGTTTATACATTGGCATTTGGATGGCAATCTCCTGGTTGAAGTTCTGAAACACCCATTCAGTCTGAATCCTGTAGTAGTTTTCCCTTACTGAGCTGATCACTGCATTCTTAAATGCTTTCTTAACTGTCGGATCAAAAAAGATGGTCACATTGATGGAATCCCTGAATGAAATTCCATTGACCAGCATCGGGTTGCCCATTCCAAAGCCTGCGAGTACTTTTGCCACCGAAAGACGGACGTTGGCCCGCATGGTTGCGGTTGCGCCTTTGGGAACGACGATTGCGATGAGATAATCACCTTTTTTTACGGCGTTTTTGGCCATGACGGTGGTGAGGGGTTTGTGGTCGAGGCTGTCAATGATCTGAAATGCATCGGAACCACTGAAGCCACTTTTGACCTTCGTTCCCAGGCTGTCGTGATCATTGTCAACGAACAAGACCGGGATGCTTGAATCTTTGGCAAGAGAACCCCAGGCAAATTCCTGCATCATGGAAGAGATCAGGATCAGAACAGCCGGCATGATAAAAAGCATGGCCAGGCCTGATTTATCCCGGATGAGCAGGAGCAACTCTTTGCGACATGCCGACAAATATTTTCTCATATTAGTCCCTCATGTCTTTACCGGTGAGGTGGATGAATATGTTCTCCAGGTTTTTAAACTCTGGTTTCCCTTCCAGCAACTCTTTTGGATTGCCAAGTGCAATGATATTTCCCCTGTCAATGATCGCCACCCTGTTGCAAAGATTTTCAGCTTCCTCCATGTAGTGGGATGTATAAACGATGGTAACACCTTTCTTGTTGATCTCTTTGAGATATTCAAGAATTACCAGGCGCGACTGAACATCAATGCCAACGGTGGGCTCATCCAGAAAGAGAATCTTGGGGCCGTGAAGCAATCCTGCAATCAGGTTTACCCTGCGCTTCATTCCTCCGGAGTATTTGCCCACAACTTTGTTTGCATGTTTTTCCAAACCGAATTCACTGAGATAGTGGTTGATCCTGTCGCGCAGTTCCGAACCGTAAATGCCATACATGTTGCCGAAGAACGTAAGGTTTTCGCGGCCGGTAAGGGTAGGGTAGAGGGCAATGTCCTGGGGAACCACCCCGATGATCTGTTTGATCTTTTCAAGGTTTGTATGACTGTCGATTCCGTCTATCATTACACTTCCTTTCGTTGCCGGGAACAATCCGCACAGGATGGAAATCGTGGTGGTTTTACCGGCGCCGTTCGGTCCGAGCAATCCGAAGATTTCATTCGGGAAGATGTCGAGAGAAATTGAATTCACTGCCGGCTCTTCAGCTCCCTTATAAATTTTAGTCAGTTCCCTGATTTCAATGATGGGCTGCCGGGACATTAAAGTTTGATTTTTTTCAGTTTCTTATAAACCGCGTCTTCATGATTGGCTATTTCGAGCAGCATCTCCGAAAGGGTTCCGTAATCTTCCTCGGGTTTTGACCGGTTTTTGCAGTTCCTGGCTCCCGTGTAGGTGAATTCACGCCATTTGTTGGCTGTCCTGCCCATCATGTCAGACGCTTCCAGTAACTCCTCATGATTGTTGAACAATTCGCCGGCTTCCTTTAGAAATGCACCATAAATGAACCTGAATCCTGCACCACCGGTGCCAAAATCTTCGGCCATACGCAGAATTTGGCCAAGGTAAAAGGATGCTTTGTCGTTGCCGTGCTTTTTGGGCCATTTTCTTATGTCGCGGGCCAGCCAACGCAAGCCCTTCACCCCGATGAGCGGGAAAGGTATCCCGATCATTTCATAAACGGTCTTCTTTATCGCGACGGCGATCGCAGGTTTCAGATCAACCGGCTTATCGATAGCATGATTGATCCAGTACATCTTTCCCTCAGGGGCAAAGGTGCCTTTGGCATACCTGACCCTAAGCAGGTCATCGTAAGTGATCAACTGCGGATGTTCCATTACCGTGTCGCTCACATGATACTTGTTGCCTTCCTTTCCGAATACAACAAGGTTGTGCATATTGTAGTGCATGCGGTATTCGGGTGGAAAAAAAGTCAGCTGAAATACACCGACCTGGCATCCGGTTGGTATTCCATTTTCAAGGTTTCTGTCAAGCAGGTCCATGGCCTCTTTGGGATCCTTGATCTTTTTGAGTACAGTTGACTCAATTCCCAAATAAGTAGTTGACCTTTTAAAAACGGTATTTGGCAGGTTGCGGAACGACAGCATAGGGGCAAACTGGATCTTTAAAAACGGAATGTAACTAAAGAACAAGCCATTGCCGATACCAAATGCCATTGGTTCTGAAATGTCAAGACCATTGAATTTAAACAGGTTTGAGGTAGCACCACTTTCGCAATGCCCGGCCTGGCGGTGTGTATAATTGATGATGGTTTTTATTTCGTCCATGAAAAATAATTAGTTAATCAACTTTTTTAAGCTGGTCTAAGGTGATGTTAAATGCAGCTGCATACTTTTGGAGTGTTGGTTCTTTCAACCGTTTAAAAACTCCGGGTCTGAAGTGCCATTTCACGCGCCACACTGAAAATCCTGCCATCATCGAGAGATTTAAAGGGTCAAGCAGGTTTTTTTCCATGTAATACACGATGGGGCTGACTTCGCCGGCAAGAACGCGTTGCTTTGCCGCTTCTATACGCTCATGAAAAAGATCCCAGGCCTGTTGCAGTACCAAACGGTCAACCTGGTCATGGAATCCGACAGTCTGATCGAAATTTCCTCCATCTTTGTATGAGTAAGAAAGTTCGCGAAACTGGCCATGAGCTTTGTCTTTATATACAGGATTCTGACTTTCGTCCATGCTACTAAGATTTTATTGTAGAAAGCTTTTTAAATATCTTCTCTTCGCGGCCGGCGACTTCCAGCAGAATGTCTGCCAGGAAATCATACGACTGCTCAGGTTTACCCCTTTTTTTGCAATTGCGGGATCCAAGATAGGAAAACTCGCGCCATTTGTTTGCATTTTCACCCATCTCAATGGATAATTCCTTTAGCCATGGCTGATCTAAAACCATTGAAGCCTCTTCAAGGAATGCACCATAGATAAATCGGAAGCCGGCGCCGGCTGTACCAACCTCCTCTTCCATCCGCAATACCTGGCCCAGGTAATACGAGGCTTTTTCAGGACCCAGATTTTTCTCCCATTTACGCATGCGGCCGGCAAGGTACCTGATGCCTTTTACCCCGACAAGCGGGAAAGGGATTCCAATCATGTTGTTGGCAGTTTTCCGAATACCCCTGATTATAGAGGGCTTTATGTCAATATCGCTGGGTACATGCGTCGGATAATACATCCTGCCCATCGGTGCAAACGCTCCTTTGGCATACCTGACGCGGATAAGGTCTTCATAATTAATTTCAACCAGGTGTTCCATTACTGTATCGCTGATGAAATAGTTGCCATTATCATGGCCGTAAACAATCATGTTGTGCATGTTGTAATGCATGCGGTATTCAGGGGGGAAAAAAGGCAGATGAAAAGTTCCGACCTGGAGTCCGACCGGGTATCCCTGCTCCAATACTTCATTGAGCTTATCCATTGAATCCTTTGGATTCCTGAATTTGTGAATCGCGGTTGTTACACCAAGTTCTTTTGTTGCCCGGTCAAATACCTGTCCCGGCCAAACCCTGAATGAGGTTGTGGGGGCATGCTGCATCTTGAGGAACGGAAGGTAGCTGAAAAACAACCCGGCGCCTATTCCAAAGGCCATGGGTTCGCTGATCATCAGATGATGATAGTTTAACAGGTTTCGTGTTACACCACTTTCACAATGCCCGGCCTGACGGTGCTCAAATTCAAGTTTAACCATAATCCTGCACTTTTATCCGGCAAAAATACACATAAATATTATGTATTTCTGCCTCAGACACCTTGAAAGTTTTGCTTAAGTTTGCATCTTCACCTGTTTTTAATGATGAAAATGTAAAGCGTTGTATTTCAGATTTATTAATGTAGAATGAATCTTGTTAACTGTCCTGTAACAACCCTTTCCTGACCTTAAACAAGTGCTAAAATCACCTCTTTTTATGCGACAAATTATTTCTTCTGTTATGTTTATTTGTATTGCATTGTGTACGATGAGCCGTGTGGCAGTAGCACAAAGTTATACCCCTGTGAAGAATACCGAAGAATTTAAGCGGTTGTTTGCTGCCAGATCATCCGCCATTACAAGCATTCAAAGTGATTTTACCCAGCAAAAAAGCATCAGCATGCTGGAGAACAAAATTATCTCTGAGGGAACATTTACATATAAAAGGGAAAACAGACTGCGCATGGAATACAGCAAGCCTTACAAATTCCTGTTTGTGATGGACCATGACCAGATAACCATCGGGAATAATCAGCAGAAATCAAGCGTTTCAGCGAATTCAAACAAAATGTATAAGCTGATAAGCCAGCTCACCCTCGACTGTTTCACAGGCAACGTGCTGAATTCAAAGGATTTTGATCTTACGATTTCTGAAAACGCCCGGGTGTATAAATTGGTATTAATCCCCAGGCAAAAATTACTTAAATCACTTTTTGAGAGAATCGATATTCTTATTTCGAAAATTGATGTTGCCGTTGATAAAATTGAATTGGCAGAGACATCCGGAGATCACACAACATTGATTTTTCACAATAAAGTAATCAATAATCCTGTAAATGATGAGGTGTTTAAAATTCATTAACTGCTTGATCATCTTATTTATAACCATTAATTCCCTCCATGCCCAATCCGGAATGACCGGGTTATTTAACCCCGTTGATTCGGTCGGTCTCTACCAGATGAATATCGATGTTGAAACCTTCCATTTCAGCGGATTGCTGCTGGTAAAAAGATTGAACGATTCTACCATACGATTGGTTATGAACTCAGAGATGGGCCCGAAACTGCTTGACATGGAACTTTATCCATCCCGTTACAAGCTCCACTATGCCTTCCCTAAAGTTAACCACAAGCGTTTTTTAAAGACATTATACGATGATTTTGGCACACTGTTCCAGGTCAGGATACGCAATAAAAATTTATCGGTGGAACATTCTCAAAACGGATACTCCACCACCTACTCCCCGGGAAAAAAGACGCAGATCATTTATACTGCCGACTCCCTGTCCAATCTGTTTACCTCCGGCAGAGTTATGGAAGGAACGTCGGTAAGTTCGAAATTTCTATATGTTTTTGAAGAAGGGACTTCAAACATATCTTTCATGAAACTTGAACATCTGCCTTTTACAATGATCATCTCATTAACCAGGTTATGAAGGGTCTGATTTTAAAATCGTACGATTTTTTTGCCGGACACCGAATAGTTTTCCGGGTATCCTTGCTCTCTGTTTTCCTTCTTTTCACCGGGTTGGCGCTCAGGGTCTCATTTGAAGAAGATATCAGCAAGATGCTGCAGATGGATAAGCATACCAGCGAATACCGGAAAATTTTACAAAACACCCATATTGTTGATAAGCTGGTTGTAAGCGTTTCTTCAAAAGACACCGCGGTATCTCCTGAAGAGCTTAAGATGTCCTATTGTGACAGCCTGATGGTACGAATCAGAACCATCGACAGCATCCTGGTGAAAAAGGTTACAGCCAGCCCCGATGATTTTCCTTTTACAGAGGTTTACAAAGCGTTACTCAAAAACCTCCCGTATTTTCTGGAAGAGAAAGACTATGCTCATTTTGACTCGTTGTTTATGCCAGGAAACCTGGATCAGCGCATGGCTGAAAATGCCAGGATACTCTCCACACCAGCGGGGATACTAACCCGGCAACGATTGCCATGGGATCCGGCAGGTATTTCAAATCCCGTGGCCCTGCGTTTGCAAAAACTCGGAGAATCTACAGGATATGAGATTATCAATGGCTATTTTTTCACCAAAAACAAAAAAAATCTTGTCTTATTCATAGAACCAGCCAATCCTGCCAATGAAACCGGTAAAAACAAGGAGCTGATCCGTTTACTGGAAGGGTTTGTTGAGGATCTTAGCCGCCAAAAGGAGTTTGCCGGCATCGATTGCGGTTTTATGGGTGCTACCGCGGTTTCTGTTGAGAATGCCCGCCAGATACAGCATGATGCGGCGATTACGCTTGCAATTATGTGCGTTGCCCTTATTCTGCTTATTACCTCTGTGTTTCGCAGGAAACGAACGCCGGTGCTTATCTTCCTTCCTGTTGTTTTTGGAATGGTGTTTGCCCTCGGTTGTATCTCTTTAATTAAGCCTGACATCTCTCTCATTGCCATCGGGGCAACCTCGGTTTTACTGGGAATTGCCGTTAACTACCCGTTGCACATTTTAACGCACAGGCTCCAGGAACCTGATCTCAGAAAGGTTGTCGGTGACATGGTTGAACCCATGACAATCGGCAGCGCGACCACCATTGGCGCTTTCCTCTGTTTGCTGTTTGTGAAGGCTGAAATTCTGTATGATTTTGGGTTACTTGGGGCGTTTGGCCTCATCGGCGCGGTATTTTTCTCCCTGATTTTCCTTCCTCATTTAATCGGTGAAGATGTGCATGAAGGGAAAATCGCTAAAAAGTGGCTTGTGAATGCAGGTCAGGTTCAGCTTGATAAGATGCCATACCTGCGTTGGGCGATCATCCTGCTGACACCGGTATTTTTTCATTATGCCGGTGATATCGAATTTGACAGCAACCTGATGAACCTGAACTACATGTCGCCGGCCTTGAAGAAAACAGAACAGAACCTGCGCGGGAATGAGAATCTGCAACATTCATTGTATGTCATCTCTTATGGGCAAACCTTCGACCAGGCACTGAACTCTTCCGGCAACATAAAGGATCTTGCAGATTCACTGAACCAGGCAGGAATACCCGTCAGATATACCGGTATTGCCGGTTTTCTCCCTTCTGCCATGGAACAGGAGAAACGCGTAAAGCGGTGGCGCGAATATTTTTCACCTGAGAAAATAGCAAAGCTGCAAGCCATATTGACTCAATCAGGAAAAAAATCGGGATTCAGGGCAGATGCCTTTGATAATTTCTACTCGCTGCTCAATGTTAAAACACTGCAGATGAATCAGGATGATTTTCAACTGCTTACCAGGGTGTTTGCAAAAGATGTTGCAACAGTGACTCCTTCCATGGCGACGATCGTTACTGTGCTGAAAGTTCCGGTTACATCGCAGAAACAGGTTGAGGCACTGGTCGTGAACCAACCCGGGATCAGGCTCCTCGACAACAGTTTTCTCTCGTCGCAACTGGGGTCAATAATCCAGAATGACTTCAATTTTATCGCTCTCTTTTCGGCAGTGATGGTTTTTTTAGCGTTGCTGCTAACGTACGGGAAATTTGTACTGGCCATCATTGCATTTATCCCGATGGTTGTTTCATGGATATGGATACTTGGAATCATGGGTTTGCTTCACGTCAAATTCAACATTGTAAACATCATGCTCTCCACATTTATTTTCGGGCTGGGTGATGATTACTGCATCTTTACCATGGATGGTTTGTTGCAGGGTTATAAAAGCAGGAAAAAACCGATGCCGGTGATCCGCATGAGCATCATACTCTCGGGACTTACCACGCTGATTGGCTTTGGCATGTTGCTTATTGCCAAACACCCTGCCTTGCAGTCGATTGCGTTGGTTTCGATCATTGGGATCCTTTCGGTGGTTGTAGTTTCCCAGGTGCTTGAACCTTTCCTTTTCAGGATGTTTGTGAGCGGACCGGTAAGCAAGGGGTTACCACCGATCAGTTTAGGAACGTTCTTTCAGTCGGTTGTTGCTTACACTTTTTTCATTCTTGGCTGTGTGTTTCTGAGTATTTCAGGGTTACTGCTCATCAGGATAAACCCGTTTTTCCGTAAACGATCGCAGAAAATATTGAATTGGCTGATCAGTAAATTTGCCTGGGCTACCATATACATCATCACCAGCGTGACAAAGCGGGTTGTATATGACGAAAAACCGGATTATTCCAAACCATGTGTATTCGTGGCCAACCATCAGTCGGTGCTCGACATTCTTTCGATGCTGCGCCTGAGTCCCAAAATTATCCTCCTGACAAATCAATGGGTTTGGAATTCCCCGTTATTCGGCTACCTGGTGCGGATGGCAGGGTATTACCCGATCTTTGAAGGGGCCGATCAGGGCATTGATATCCTTAAATCAAAAATTGATGATGGCTATTCCATTGCCATTTTCCCTGAAGGCACAAGAACAAAAGATGGCAGGATTGGACGGTTCCACAAAGGAGCTTTCTATCTTGCAGAAAAACTTGAACTTGATATTACCCCGGTCGTGTTTCATAATACTGCACAATGTATCGCAAAAGGAAGCTTCGTTGTACGCAGCACCACATTTACCATTAAAGTCCTTCCAAGGATGAAGTATAACGACATGGCTCATGGTGAAACCTATCAGGAGCGAACCAAAACGGTGCAGAGATTAATTAAAAAGCACTATGCGTTGGTTAATGGAGAAATTAACACCCTTGATTTTGTAAGAAAAAGGGTTGTTAACAATTTCCTGTATAAGGGACCTGTGCTGGAATGGTATATGAAAATAAAATTTCGGATGGAAAGGAATTACCAGCTTTTCCATGAATTGGTGCCAAAGGAGGGCCTGATCATCGATGCCGGATGCGGTTATGGGTTTATGGATTATATGCTCGCATACCTGGCTCCCGCAAGGAACATCACGGGATTTGATTATGACGAAGAAAAAGTGGAGGTGGCAGAATGTGGTTTCGATAAGCCTGAAAACCTCCGGTTTGTTCATGCAGGCCTGAATGAATTTCAGGCAATTCCGGCAAACTGTGTGATTTTCAGTGATGTACTGCATTACCTGCCGGTGGAGGAGCGGAGGCGGACATTTACAAACCATGCATCTCAATTGCTGCCTGGCGGGATCATCATTGTTAGAGACGGCGACAGTAATCACGGTAAAAAGCATGGCATTACCCGCCTGACAGAGTTTCTGTCCACACGCGTTTTCAGATTCAACAAAACAACGGATAAACTAACTTTTTTTTCAGCTGAGGAGATGGTGACACTTGGTGAAAATATTGGTTTGCAAGCCCGTATCATGGATCATCAGAAGTGGAACTCTAACCTTGTAATCGTATTTCAAAGGAGGCCGAATGAATAATTTTTCCGATGTGGTTATTATCGGGAGCGGCCTCGGCGGGTTGCTTTGCGGAGCCATCCTTGGGAAGAATGGCTATAAAGTTACAGTTCTTGAGAAAAATGCCGGGATTGGAGGTTGCCTTCAAAGTTATTATCGTGATGGTGCCTTGTTTGACACCGGGGTGCACTATATTGGCGGGTTGGATGAAGGGCAAACGCTGCATAAAATATTCTCATACATCGGACTGCTCCCGGGATTAAAGCTGAAACGCCTCGATCAGGATGGCTTTGATATGATACAGTTTGGTGATGATAAAACTGTGTATCCGTTTGCCCAGACCTATCCGCGCTTTATTGACAAACTGGCTGCAATATTCCCGGATGAGCGTGCCGGCATTGAAAAATATTGTGAAAAGATACGGGAGGCCTGCGGATATTTCCCGCTGTACAACCTCAGGCTGGGTGATTTTACAGATAAGTTCCCGATGCTTGACATCAATGCCCGGGATACGATAAATTCATGTGTCTCAGACAGGTTGCTGCAGAACGTCCTTGCTGGTAATAACTGGTTATATGCCGGTGTTGCTGATCAGACACCTTTTTACATCCATGCCCTGATTGTAAACAGTTACATTGAGAGTGCCTGGCATTGTGAAGGCGGCGGAATGCAGATTGCAGACATCCTTGAAAAGGTAATCCTGTCAGCCGGAGGCATGATTCTCAGAAATGCGGAGGTGACCAAAATCGACGTTGAAGAGGGAAAGGTCAGCCGGGTAATCACGGAAGATGGAAGGGAATTTTCAGGAACCTGGGTGATCTCTGACCTGCATCCGGTTACCACCATCGGTTTGACCAGGACGGATCTGTTCAGAAAGGCTTACCTTGACCGCCTTGCAGGGTTTGAAAATACCACCAGTGCCTTTGTTTTAAATGTTGTTTTCAAAGAGGGAGTGTTTCCATACCATAACCATAATCTTTATTACTATTCGAGGCCTGAGAATGTTTGGAATGGAATTGATTATCAACCTGATAAATGGCCCGAAAATTATGCGATGTTCCTGACGGAAGGCCCGGATGGAACTGCCCGGACCGCTTCCATCATGACCTATATGCGGTTTGATGAGTGCCGACCCTGGGCAGGTACCCATAACCGCGGGTTTAAACCCGCGGTTCGAGGCATGGGTTACGAAGCCTTCAAAGAAGAGAAATCATCCCGGCTTCTGGAATTCGTTGAAAAGCAACATCCCGGCTTCAAAAACTGTATCAGGGCCTTTCACGCTACAACGCCGCTTACCTGGCGCGACCACACAGGAACTCCGGATGGTTCCCTCTACGGAGTATTACGGGACTGCCGGGAACCACTCAGAACATTTGTTTCACACCGTACCAAGATACCCAACCTTTTACTGACCGGGCAGAATTTGAATATGCACGGTGTTCTCGGAGTATCCTTAAGTGCAATTGTCACTTCCGGCGAGTTGACCGGGATGGATTTCCTGCTTGATAAAATCCGTAATGGCTGACAGATGAAAAAGTTTATAAAATGGGTGGCAATCTCAATCCTGGTCATTTCGGTGCTCATCACCTGCTTTTTTCTGTATGTTGACTCAATTTTTAAAAATGAGGCCAGGCAATATGTTTATAAAAAGCACACAATTCAGCGTGTTGATGCCAATACTTCCAGGATAGGCAACAACTGGCTGAGAAAGGAGCAGCAGGGTATTCATACCCTCTATATCGAAGGGAACCCGTTTGAGCGCGGCCTCATAGCCGGTCAGCTGACCCGGGAGCTTATGTACAAACAGGAAAAGGCCTTTGTTGACAGGCTCAGGGAGATCGTTCCATCCAGTTATTATCTGAACTTCTTAAAGTATGTGATCTCCATTTTCGACCTGAACTTATACAAGGCGATACCCGGGGAGTGCAAAGCGGAAATTTATGGCGTCTCTCTTTCGGCATCACCTTCTTTCAGTTACATTGCCGACAATTATGAGCGAATCCTGAACTATCATGGCGCCCATGATCTTGGCCACATGCTTAACAACATGGGAATGGTCGGTTGCACCTCTTTCGGAATATGGAACAGCAAAACCGCAGATGGTAACCTGCTGCTTGGCCGTAATTTCGATTTTCATGTCGGGGATGAATTCGCCAAGGAGAAAATCGTTGCCTTTATCCGGCCTGATTCAGGGTATTTTCATGCGTTTGTTACCTGGGGTGGAATGATGGGCGCGGTGTCGGGTATGAACGAGAAAGGCCTTACCGTCACCATCAATGCCGCAAATTCCGATGTTGTTTTTAAAGCTGCAACACCGGTTTCGCTGGTCGCCAGGCAAATTCTCCAATATGCTGCGGATATCAGGGAAGCAACAGTCATCGCCTCGAAATACGATGTGTTTGTTTCTGAGCTCTTTCTGATAGGTTCCGCTGCCGACAACAAGGCTGTCATCATTGAAAAACGGCCCGGATCCCAGGTTGTTTATGAAGCACAGGGTGATTATATTATTTCTGCAAACCACTTTCAGAGCAAACAATACGGTCTTTCAGAAAAAGCGGTGATCCAGCGAAACAACACTGCTTCAGGTGACAGGTATCGTCGTGTGAATGAGTGTATTAACAGCCAGAAGCAGTTTGCCCCTGCAGATATTGCCAGAATCCTCCGCGACACGCTGGGTGTTAAAGGCATCAGTATCGGACTGGGTAATGAAAAAGCCATCAATCAGCTTATCGGGCATCATTCCATTATCTTTAATCCGAAAGAGCTGAAGTTCTGGGTCTCCACCTCACCGTACCAGGTTGGCGGGTTTCTCTGCTATGACCTGAATAAAATTAGTGGTAGCAACGGGCCATCAGCCAATGCAAAATCAACGTTTGATTCGGGCTATATTGCAGCAGATTCAGTTTTTTTGAAGATCGCTTATCCAAGGTGCCAAAAGTACCGGGAGATAAAACAACGACTGATATTGCGTTCTGCCACTGACGATGATGTGGCGATGTTAATCAGTTTGAATCCGGATTTTTTTGATGCGTATGAGCAGGCGGGTGATTTTTATATGTCCGGTAAAAATTTCAGCCGGGCATTGACCTTTTATACCCGTGCATTAAACTGTGTGATCCCCGGTGAAACGGAGAGGAGCCGCATCGCGAAAAAAATTCGCATTTGCCAGGGAAAAAACAGCCGGTAAAGGAGATGATGAATGACTGACGAGAAATTTTACCTGAAAATATCAGTGTTTGTCAGCTGTTCCACAGGAATGCCAAAGACTTCAGCATATCTGGAAAGGGTTTCCGGCTTCAGCTTCTTAAAGACTTTACTCTTCATGTGCCTTTTAACCCGCCATTTGGAGATCTCCATATAGGCGGCAAGCATGGGAACCTCCATGAGTATTTTTTCCATGTAATAGGCGATGGGACTCAGTTTACCAATTGAAACCAATTGCCTCACCTCCTCCAGCCTTTGCGCTGCAACGTCCCAACTCTGTTTGATGATCACCTGGTTATCCGGGTTCTGATAGTCCACTTTCTGTGTAAACCCTTTTTCTTTATCGAAATGATAAAAAAGCTCCCGGTTATAGGTGTAGATCAACTCATTATTGCCTGTTGACTTGTCGTTTGTTTCATCTGCTGGATTTCCCATCACTCTTCTTTTATTAAGAAAATTTTCAATTCGCATGATGCAATTAGCTGGTCGTTCAGAAAAACATCACCCTGAACAATGGTGGCGTCGAAGATTTCGTGCATCACGGTAACCCTTGTGATGATCTCCTGCCCGACTTTCGGCAGGTCATAGATTTTAAGGTTCCTGATGCCCCCGATAAAACCAACAGGTGCCTTGTCTGACTCAGTCCCGGGCCTGGAACCCACACCGGCAGCGGCTGTCTGCGCCATGTTCTCTATCAGTCCGGGTTCCCTGAAGGTGCCATCTTCACAAAACACATTGTCCTCCATGATCAGGAAAGCGGTTACCGTCATTTTACCGACGATCTCAACCAGCCTGTCAACCATGACCATCGGCGGCTTCTGCGGTATGTTTACTTTTTCAAATGGTGCCATAAAGATCCTTTACGTTTTCGCTTGCGCATGCGGTTCATGACGGTTGCCACGTCTTCATCGGGAAAGACCCACCTCCGGCCGGTTTGATCTGCACGCTCCTTGAGGGTTTCATAATTGATGCCTGGGGCAACATAATATACAGGCTCAAGTAAGGTATCTGTCTCCCGGACAATTCCCTGCTCAATGGCAATTTTATGCAATATTGTGCCCGGATAGATCCGCATACCGATGAACGGGAAGAAAACCGTATTCTCAATGCGTTTTGAATTTTCAAAGCTCTCATTGATGGTTTCTTCGGTTTCGCCATATCCGCCAATGATCATGAAGTGGCAAAAATAGATGCCGGCCTGGTTGCAATAATCTGAAACACGCACAACCTCCTCTACGTCAAAATGTTTCCCGTATTTTTTCAGGGTAGTGTCAGACATCGATTCCGTTCCGAATTCAATGTGTGTCAATCCTGCCAGGGCAAATAATTTCAAATTCTCCAGAGTAAGATTGTGGGGGGAGAAATAGGCCCCCCAGTGCACAGGCAACTTTGATTCAATCAGCTTATTGGCAAGTTCAATGTTGAATTTATTGCTGATGTTGAATACTGAGTCAGTAAAAAAAACATAGTCGATGTTATGCTTTTCATAAAGTTGCCGAAGGGTGTATACGATTTTGTCCGGATCAAGAGTTCGAACATGATGCCCTTCAATAAGGGGGTAGGTGCAATAGATGCAATTATACGGACAGCCTCTTTTGGTCTGTACATTCACCATGCCTGCCTTGTCCCAGTAAAAGTCGAGCAACCCGGTGTCAAAATTAAGATCGGGGGTCTTGATGAAACTTTTCCGCCCGTTGACCCTGATTTCATTGCCGTCATGATATACCAGTCCCTCGACGGACAGGTCAGGTTTTCCCGCATCAACACTGACGAGAAAATTGAACAGGCTCTCTTCTCCTTCGCCATGAATCGCATAATCAGGATTAAAAAAGGCAAACAGTTCGCGCGGGTATATTGAAAAAGCCGAACCACCAATGATAAGCATGGATGTTGAGGTTTCCCGAACGATGTCCACAATCATCTTATATCCGCTGATAAAACTCTCCTGGCTGTAAAAATTCACATCATCCACGTTCCTTAACGAAAGACCGATATAATCGGGCTGAAATTCAAGCAGGTACGCTTTGAAGGATTCAGGTGTGTGCAGGTTGAAGTCGAAGATCCTGATCTCATAATCGGGCAGCCGTTTTCTCAGATACGTGCTGAGGTAGGAGATACCCAGCGGATATACCGGGTAGGGGGTGGCATGCCTGTTTGCTGAAACGAAGAGTAGCTTTTTTCCCGCCATGGTCATGGTTTTGGTTGAGGCACGAATGGCATGGCTTCCGGAAGTTTCCAGAAATCATAATAGTTAAACCATTGCAGCGGATATTTACGCAGGATCTCTTCGAATTTTGCCGTATATACTTCCAGAACACCCCGGAAATTTACTTCCCGCTGCTTCAGATTTGTTGTAAAGGCCACCTGCTGCAATGGCGTTGCATAAAAGTGGTAATGACTGCTGGTTTCCTTCACCGCGAATACAAATGAAACAGGAACCCTGAATTTAGCGGCGATATTCACCGGTCCGATCGGGAATGCGGCCGGTTTGCCCATAAAATCGAGCACCAATGTCTTGTTTCCTTCAAGAAACCGGTCGCCGTGCATGGCAACGATCTCTTTGTCGGCCAACGCCTGCCTGATCTCAAGCAGGTGTGAAAAATCATCCCTGATGACAATGAAATTCACGTTGCGGGTACTCATCACATCTGACAAATAGCCCTTGACACGCTGGTGCTCTGCATCAAACAGGATAATATTGATGCGCTTTTCAAGACGGTTCAATAATTGTCCTGCAATTTCCCAGTTGCCGATGTGTGCACTGATCAGCAATCCTCCATCGGTCATTTTCCGAAGGTGCTCTTCCCCTTCAAAATCGAAGGTGAATTTTTGCTGAAAACCGGCAAGCATGGCAATTTTATCAAGGAGAATCTGCCCGAATATGTAGTAATTGCGATAAATGCTGACAAAAGATTTAAAACGGCTGTATTTTAAAACTTGGTGATAAAAACGGAATATGGAGGTAAATGCATTCCCGGAGGCAGCAACAAAATAAACTACGACAAATGAAAGGAGGAAATATGCGAAACGCAACCCCAGGTTTTTCAGGGTCCAGACAAATATCTTATATCCCAGCACCCCTCCGCGGGTCTTGCCTTTCCATGCTGACATCCGGGTTAGTTAGGATTGATGCGGTTAATGACATAGGTATAGAAATCATCTAAAGTGGTCACCTCAGCGATCTCTTCCGCTTTCATTTTGAAGCCGAATTTCTTTTCAACAATAACAAACAAGTCAACAAAATCAAGGCTGTCAATGCCAAGATCTTTTTTCAGACTGGCAGTTGGTTTTATCTGGGTTTCATCAATTTCAATTTCATCGATCAGGAACTGGTTTATTTTCCTGATAATCTCATCGTTTTGCATCATGTGTTTTGGTTAACCGATGCAAAAATAAGGATTTTTTTGTTGTAAAATCAACGCGATTTTTTTCGGATGATCAGTGATGAGTTAGTGCCACCGAATCCAAATGAATTTGAGAGGAATGTATTGATTTCACAGGGCATTGCAATTCGCGGGAGGTTGAGCTTTGCGGTGGTTTCATCGGTGTTTTCGAGGTTGATGGTTGGTGCCACAAAGCCGTGGTTCATCATCAGGCTCGAATAGATCACCTCGCTTGCGCCCCCCATCCACATCTCATGGCCGGTCATGGATTTGGTACTGCTTACCATGGGCCTGGAGGCGCCAAAGATCAGATCGATGGAGTTTGCTTCGTTTTTATCACCCATCGGGGTAGATGTGGCGTGTGCATTGATGTAATCTATTTCAGAAGGTTTGATGCCCGCATCGAGAATTGCCTTTTCCATGGCGCGGACCGGGCCGTCCACATTGGGCATGGAGATGTGTTCTCCGTTGGAGGAGAATCCATAACCAATCACCTCTCCGTATATCGTGGCACCCCGTTTCATGGCAGATTCGTAGCTTTCGATAATTACCGTTGCTGCACCACCGCTGGGCACAAGTCCGTCACGGTCACGGTCAAAAGGCCTGGACGCTTTGGTTGGTTCCGATTCCCTGGTTGAAAAGGCGTTCAGGGCATCAAAACTTGCAGTTGACTCCGGGTTGATCTCCTGGGCGCCACCGCATATAATCATATCCTGAAGACCTTGCTTGATGAGCAGGTAACCAATGCCGATGGCATGGGAACCGCTTGCACAGGCGCCGCTGAGGGTGAAATTGACTCCTTTCAGTTTGAAGATGACAGAAAGATTCATCGAAACAGTCGAATTCATCGCCTGGAAAATGTATCCAGATCCGATCATCATGGTGTCTTTCTGTTGCCTGAGTATGTCAACCGATTCCACCACAGGAAGCGCTGAGCTGTCATTCCCGAAAATAATCCCAACTTCATTCGCATCCAGGTATGCCTGGTCAAGACCTGCATTTTTCAACGCTTCCACCGTGCTGACGTAGGCATATTCGCCCTGAAGCGGCATGCCAACCCTCATCCTCCGGTCAAGAACTCCTTTAAGCTGCGGCCTTTCAACCATACCAGTCAAAGCCGAGCGGAATCCCATCTCTTTTCTTACAGGGTCAAAAATAATTCCTGAACGCCCATTGCGCAAGGAATCTTCAACTTCTGCAAGATTCTTTCCGATAACGGAATAGATGCCCATGCCGGTGATTACAACTCTTCCCATATTATAAGATCAAAAGCGGTTCAATATTTGACATTTGCTTTTGCATTTTAATTTTTGAATTAAGTATAAAGCCCCCCGTTTACATTGATCACACTCCCGGTGATATACGAAGCCTCCTCAGAAGCCAGGAACCCGACAATGGCGGCCACCTCTTCCGGTTTGCCGAATCTTCCCATGGGGATCATGGCTTTCAGCTGGGCCTCATCCAGATCTTTGGTCATGTCGGTTTTGATAAAACCCGGAGCCACGGCATTCACCGTCACATTTTTCTTTGCAATCTCCTGCGCCAATGCCTTTGTAGCTCCGATCACACCGGCCTTGGCAGCTGAATAGTTGGACTGCCCGGGCAGTCCTTTGAGACCTGACAACGAGACGATGTTGACGATCCGTCCCATTTTATGAATGAGCATGTCCTTGATCAGAAAGCGCGTCACATAAAGGAAACTGTGAAGGTTGGTGTCAAGCACATCATGCCACTCTTCGTTTTTCATCCACATCAGCAGGGCATCTTTTCGGATGCCTGCATTATTGACCAGTACCTGGATGTAGGCGTCTTCGTGAGCAGCCTGCCACGCTCCGAGCGATTTCTCGATCTCCTCCTGCGATGCCACATTGAATTTCAACAGCTCACCGTCGCTGCCTGCATCCCTGACCTGTTGCAGGGTGATTTCGGCTTCCTCCTGATTTTGCTGGTAATTGATCAGCACGAAAAAACCCATCTTTGCCAGTTTAACAGAAACCGACCTTCCGATACCCCTTGAACCACCGGTAACCAATGCGAATTTCATAGAATTTATCATTTAAGATCCCAGGGGGAATTTAGGTTTGTTTTCAAGAATATAGTTCGCTATTTGCTGTATCTCCTTGTATTTGGTGGTATCCTCCGTGAATTTCGGCACGATCTTCCGTAAGTCATCGAATTTCTTACGGGAGTAAGCCGAGAGCTTTGGCTTGAACTTCATATAGTCGATTGCCTGCAAGATGGTGATGACATGGATCGACATGACGATATATGTGTGATCGATCACCCGTTTGGCCATCATGGCCGCATTGGTGCCCATGCTCACAATATCCTGGTTATCATTGTTGTTGGTGATGCTGTGGATCGACATCGGGAAGCAAAGTGTTTGATTTTCAGCAACAGTGGAAACGGCGGTGAACTGGGCGCCCTGCATGCCGAGGTTGAATCCGAGTTTACCCAGGTTGACGAACGGGGGGAGTCTCTGGTTCATCTTGTCATTCATCAGGTAGTTGAGCTGCCGTTCGGCCAGCATCGACAATTTGGTGATGGCAATTTTGAGTTTATCCATTTCAAGGGCCACATAATCACCATGGAAGTTACCGCCATGGAACACGTTTTTTGCCTCGCTGTCGATAATTGGATTGTCGCTGGTTGAATTCACCTCATTGATCAGCACCTTCTCTGCATTCAGGATGGTATCGAGGATCGGGCCGAGTACCTGCGGAACACAGCGGAGTGAGTAATACTCCTGTACTTTGTGTGTAAACACCTCCACCTCTTCAGTTTTCCCGTTGTACAAATGGTCTGCCCTGCGCCGGATAAGTTTGCTGTCGACCAGGATCGAACGCATCATCCGTGCCACCTGGTTCTGCCCGTAATGTGTTTTTACCTTGTTCAGCCCGTCGGAGAAATGGTCGTCATACGACTCCACAATCTCATTGATCATGGAAGAGGCAAGCACAGCCCAGTCGAGCAGGTTTTTCGCATGCACGATGTTGATCATGCCGATACCGGTCATGGCTGCGGTGCCATTGATAAGTGCCAGCCCTTCACGGATGTGCATTTTAACAGGGGTGAGTTTTTCAGTTTTGAAAACATCCCTGGTGCTCTGCAATTTGCCCTGATACCAGATCTCGCCTTCGCCAATAAGGTTTAAGGCCAGGTGGGCCAGCTGAACAAGATCACCACTGGCACCCACACCTCCATGTTCGGGGATGTATGGATTTATATTTCTGTTTATCAGCTCTTTAAGTAATTCCAATACTTCGATATGAATGCCCGACTTAGCCTGCAGGAAGGTATTCAGCCTGGCCAGCATGGTTGCCTTTGCATAAATTTCGGGAAGGGGAGTGCCACAGCCGGAGCTGTGGCTTCGGATCAGGTTATACTGGAGCTGAAGTTCGTTATTTCCTTCTATTTTATATTGAGCCATCGGCCCGAGGCCGGTGTTGATTCCATAAATTATCTTTCCTTTGGCAAATGATTTGAGAAACTGGTAGTTTGCCTTCACCTTTTCCACCGCCTGAGGGTCGAGTTCAATCTTCTCATCCAGGAAAAGAACCTTGTAGAAATCGTCGGGAGTAAGTTGCTGTATTCCTACGCTTATCATTGTTTTCAGTCGTTTTACATGCCTGGATTTTACCTCAGGAAATCAAATTTGCAAAGGTATAACTTATTTTGAAAAAAGTATTATCTTTGCACCCTCAAAACGAGTGACAATCACACCAGCATGATATCGTTCTTATCCTTTGAAATTTGAAATTTGATTTTGAATTTTGACATAATATTGGCCCCATAGCTCAACTGAATAGAGTAGCTGACTACGGATCAGCAGGTTGGGGGTTTGAATCCCTCTGGGGTCACTGAAAATAAGCCACTTACAAGTAAAATTGGGGTGGCTTTTTTCTTTTGCGAAAGTAAAAGCGAAAGTATTTAGTCTTTATTTGTTTTTTTCGCTCCCTCCATACACACTTAAAATTCATACAAGTAAACAACGTTCCGGCTGGAGGTGACGCAAAATTCTCATCACTTAATGTGAACCTATTTCGCAGGTTTCATAGATTAAAAACCGGATGGTCAATTCACGGAAGGTGCACCAGTGGGGGGATTCATTGGAGACAATATTTTCGCTGGCATCTTTGTCAACGATGATACCGAAGGGCATGGAAAAGATGTTGGTCACATGCTGCCAAAGGGTGAGATTGATGCCCTCAGAAATTAATACTGTAGTTACCAGCAATCCATGCCAGGGCAATCGCCATGATGAAAAACAAGATATGAATCCGGGAGGCGAAAATTTTATTTCCCGATTTCATGACGCGGATGTTGGGATACTTCAGTTTGTGGTTAGAAAATGGAATTGCGCAATATCCAACACTCATCAGAAATGCCGGCCAGAAGAAGCTATAGAACGGCCAGTTAAAAAGCATGAGAATGATCAAGCCATAAATCCAGGGCCTGATATAGATGTTTGTCAGGAAAATCTTCTGGTTGCCCCTGGTATGTAAAAATGCAGCAGAAAAGGATGTTTTCAGAAACAACAGGAGCCAGTAGCGGTTGAAAACTACCAGGATCAGCAAAACTGCAATAGCAATCACTACCCTTGCCATGACACTTTCGACCGTCCATTGAAAAGGGATGCCTATTCCGTCGAAAAAGAATAACCCGGCAACAAGGCCGCAGGGGATGGCATTGACCATCAGGAAGGCCATCCAGGTAAAGGCGAGCCTTGTTTTCCACTTTGAAAACCTGATTGTTCTTAATACAAACAACAGGAACCAACCGATTGCAGTAACGATCAGCGGCCCTGAACCAAAAACCAGGAATACCTGGTCAATGGTCCAGTTTGCCCTGCTTTCCGATAAATAATTAATGGTAAACAGGCCGTTCCGGATAGGATACGAACAGGCTTTTAATAGGAATGCCGTGTGAAACGTAAGTAAAAATTGCAGCAGCAAAGCTGCGAAGACAAACATGAATGTTGAATAGAGACGCAGCTCAATGAGGGTCCGCCTAGATAGCGGACCCTCATCACATGTGCTGGTCAAACCCTTTTGTTCCATTTCCCGACCGGGTTTAAATTTTTATGTTTAATTTTTCATGCGTCTTATACCATTTCCATGCACCAAACCCGGCCACCATAAATAGTGCGACAGCCAGCCCGCCGTCGATGGGGGCTCCGCCTCCTTCTCGGGGATTTTCGTTAGTCATTGAGCCGTTAACTTCCGGCGGCGGCGGCTGAGCCACGCTTATTTGAACAATCGCCATTTGGCAGAGTAGAAGCACGGAGAAAATAAAGGGTTTGAGAGTTGATTTCATAAGATTGATTTTGTGGATTTAGAAGTTTGAATAGTTTAACCTTTGCGAGGTGTTGCAAATATTCCTAATTAATAATAACCTTAGCTGAATAAGAATTATCCGCGGTGATTACTTTAACGAGATAATATCCAGTACCTGAGGCGAGGTTGATTTTGGTTAGTTTCCCTCCGCTCAGCGACTGTTGCGCCATGAGTTGTCCCATCATGTTGTAAACATTAACGCTTCCCGTGATGTTGTCAACATTGGCGTTTACAATAATGGTTTTGCCGGTGCTGCTGATGGCAAATGAATTGCTGTTTTTGTTATCATCAATACCCACTGATCTGAATGAAATCATAAACCTGTTTGGATTATCTCCGGCTTCGGAGGTGAAACTATAAACCGGACTGACCTTTAAATCCTGGGATGCGTTTGTTTTAAGGTCGTTAAGGATTACAGGACCTGCCAAATTTGAAATCAATTTAGCTTCGATTGTAAAGTTAACGCCGTTATTTTTGATAAAATCGAAAGGAATCTGAACGGCTCCGCCAATTTCGGGCTGGGCATTTGTTGACAATTGATCACTGCCGGCTACCGAATAAAACAGCGGGGCATGACCAGCAAGGAAATGCGAATCGAAGGCCGGATCGAATCCTGCAGTTGCGGCGTTTTCCGATATAATGATGCTCTCCTGTGCAGTTTGTCCTGAGGGATCGTTGGCCTGCAAAATGATTTTGGGATTGTCGGTGGCTTTATACCATGGAGTTGTTGTGTTGTGTACACGCGCATCAGTTGGAATGGTAAGCGCCCCTGATCCTGTTGTTTCTACCATAAACCCATTCAGCGAAGGTATAATACCCAAACCGGAAGTAAGGTCAATATATGCAGCAGTTGATTCCTTCCATATTTTTGCTGTTGCAGTAATATTGGATAGCGCCCAGTTTCCGGTGCCCCATGTAATAGCTGATGTAAAAGGATTGCCCAGCAGGTGCCAGCCTTTGTAGTCGCCCGCGCTTACAGCAAGTCCGCTAACGCTGATATTATCCTTATTGAGGACTCCGCTAAACTGTTTTGTACTTGCAGCTGCGTATGAAACAAGATATCCTTTTCCGGGAATGAAATTCAAATGCCCGGGGGTTCCTCCGAGCATGTTGGCTTCATCCCAGGTAGGCGAAACGGTGATGTTTTTATAATTAACCCATTGACTGGTTAGTTCCCACCATGCGTAAAAATCATAATTGCCCGGGGTAGCATTGGTAAATGCGGGGTGTATAGCCTGTGCGGCAACCGGTGCAGAGAGAAGGTGCCATCCGTGTGGAGAACTCCCGGCGGCAATATCCCTTTCAACTGTGGCTTCTACGCCCGCTGAATTTTGAATAAGCGAGCCGCCCGATTTCACTAATAACCCTGAAGGACCTTCAATTACAAGATCGCCATTTACAGTTAACGTTCCTGATGCAGCGACTTCAACGGATGCTCCGCTCTCAATTTTCAATGTGCCGCATACGCTGCCTAAACCAGCTACAGGCTGTGTTACGCCTGCAATTATGGCAATGTTCTGGTTATAGGCAGGTACAGAACCATCAGACCAGTTTGTGCCTTCTGACCAACTTGTATTACCATTCGTTAACCAGCATTTACCAAGTTGGAGATTTTGTGTAGCATATTTCCAGAGTCCTGAACTAGAACTAGTAATGTTTAAATTATTGGCGCCTGGATAAAACATATTAGCATAATCCGTAATGTCATCCGAAGAATTTAGCTCATAATAACAACCATATTGGAAAGCAGGTTCTAGGCTAACAAGTGAAAAAGGATGTGTGCCAAGACCATTAGAAACAATAAAACTGAACATTGTATATTCTGTACCTGCATCCCAAGCCAATGTACTAGTTCCATTATTTATTACGAAGTTTACGAAACTGTATGCAGGATCCTCAGGATCAACACCCTGAGGAGCAATGGTGATGCTTGGTAAATAATTTGATTGGACATTTGTGAATGACACTCCGTCAGAATTCAAATATCTAAAAGAACAAAGAAAGCTGGAGAGTGCTGGTACCGCTTAATACCGGTACAGGGGCGGCTCCATAATATGAGACCCAGCCTGTTTGAGGAGGGAGAGTCCCATTAGACGTGCTATAATATTCCATTCGGTTAGTTGGCGAAATTTGCCATATTTCCCATCTGTTGTTGCCATTATTGTTATAATTGAAATAAATGCCATACTGTGGAGAGCCATTAAAATAATAATAATTTTTGCCTGGCGAATAACCATACCCTCCCCAATCAGAATAAGTAGTAACACTGGCGCCCATTCCCGGTGGCGTTGAATATACGTCTCCCGCATATGTTTTAGCGCTGCTTAGTAGCATAAATGCAGCTAAAGCAACAAGTAGCAGCAGGTTTTTTTTTGTTTTGTACAGTAGGTTGACTGGGTTGTTTAATTGGTTTTGCAGATTATGCATTCTATAGAAATCGACTGAATGGGTCAGGTTGGTTTCAGCTATTTTGTCTGATGTTTTCATAGGTATATGTTTCATGGTTAAAAATTTATTTGTCAATGGATTCAGCATAATCTTCGCGTTTTAAGAGGTACTGTTCAACAATGGTGTCCAACTCATCCGGGTCAACCGGGTTTTGCAGCATCCGGGTGCAGCCTACCATGATGGAAAGGCGAATGGATTCGATATTTACGTAATTAACAAATAGAATAATGGGAAGGCTTGGCGACAACTTTCTGATTTCATGGGCTGTGTCGAAGCCGTTCAAACCGGGCAGATCGGCATTGATCAAGGCAAGCGATATGGCAGGGTTGGTTTGAAACACGCGCAGGGCTTCACTCCCCGATTCAACCCGGATCACCGAAATGTTTTTATTCAGCAGCAAACCAGCCAGGTCGTTGTCTTCGCCCGGATTTTCCCTGGCGATCAGAATGGTCGGTTTTAAGAAGTTGCCGTTTGTCAAAATAAACCTTGTTTAATCAGGTGCGGCAAATGTAGGGCGGTTCTTTCCGGTTCAATGCGACCGGGAAGGGCGAAAATCTTTACATTATCTCACAACAAATCGTATCGCACTATTTATCAATACGATAAGAGCAGAATGCGGAGGGGCTGTAGTGCAGGGAAGCCTTCCTTTCGATGTTTCTACCACCTGAATACCAATGGATTAAAAATGAATGAAAGAAAACCGAAAGATGCCCGGAAGGGGGAGGAACTGTATTTTGATTATCAATTATACGGTTCAAAACAGACAGAAACCAGGATTATTGTCAACATGATTATAACTTTTTGTATTTTTGACAAGAGTTATAATCATATATTTTTTATGAAGAATATTTCTTTCCCATCCGGTTTGATTTCAAGAGATCATTATCAGGCAGCTTTTGAACCCTTCATCAATCAATCCCTGATAAAAGTATTTACCGGGCAGCGGCGTGTCGGAAAGAGTTATTTTCTCTTTCTTATCATGAGGCAGATCCAGTCAAAATATCCCGATGCAAATGTGATCTACATCAACAAAGAAGATTTTGCTTATGACGGTATCCGGAATGCAGCGGACCTTATCCGGTTCGTAAACGACAATACTGTTAAAAAGGTAAAGAACTATCTTTTTATTGATGAAATTCAGGATATAGATGAGTTTGAAAAAGCGCTGCGAAGTCTTTTGTTACATGATGATTACGATCTTTATATCACCGGAAGCAACGCCAACCTGCTTTCGGGCGACCTGGCAACTTACCTTAGCGGCCGATATATTGAATTCAGGATTTACAGTCTGAGTTACATGGAATTCCTGCTATTCCAGAATCTTGAAAATACAGATGAAAGTTTAATGAACTTCCTCAAGTATGGAGGTATGCCCTATCTCCATAACCTTCCCCTCGAAGAACATGTAGTTTATGAGTATCTTGGTGCTTTGGTATCAACCATCTTGTATAAGGATATCATAAAAAGGTATGGTGTAAGAAACATCCGGTTTCTTGATCAATTGGTTCGTTTTATTGCAGAACATACCGGCAGTATCTTTTCTTCCAAAAGTATCAGTGATTTCCTGAAATCCCGGCAAACCAACCTGGCTCCAAATCAGGTTCAAGCCTATACAAACTATTTATGCAATGCATTTCTTATTCAACGTTCTCAAAGGTATGACCTGGAGGGAAAACGAATTTTTGAAACGGGAGAAAAATACTATTTTGAAAATCTTGGTCTCCGGAATGCTTTGGCCGGATTCAGGCCCTCTGATATGAACAAATTGGTTGAAAACGCCATTTTTAATCACTTGCGTTATCATGGTTATAGTGTAAAAACCGGTCAGGCAGGAAAACTGGAAGTCGATTTTGTAGCTAAAAAGCAGAATGAGAAAATTTATATTCAGGCTACCTGGCGCCTTGATTCCCAAAAAACCATAGATCGGGAATTTGGCAACCTTCAGAAAATTTCTGATCATTATCCCAAAATGGTGGTGAGTCTTGATGATTTCAAGGGGAACACCATAGAGGGTATCAGGCATATTAACCTGAAGGATTTTTTATCCAACGATAACCTGTAGTTGCCCGGCTTCAATATATTTCTCCTGAAGGGCTATTGGCTATTGGCTGTTGGGTCATAACAGAAACAGTGGGAAATGACTAAAATAACATTTAATGTAGCACCAGCGCTGAAAGCCGGAACTAAAGTGTGACCAGGAATGTGGTGAGATTATCTGTTTGTTCGAGTGCGAGTTTCTGCCTGACACGATGACGACACATATCCACGCTGCCCACGGAAATGTTCAGCAGCCGGGCAATATCCTTGGTCGAAAGGTTGACCCTCAACAGCGAACACACCTGCAATTCAATTCGCGTCAGCGTGCTGCAACGCATCATGAGGTTATCGATAAAGGATTTATGCAACTGACTGAACATGAACTCGAAATCGGCCATAGGGTCCTTTTCTGCATCCCGGGTGATTTCTTTTAAGGCCATGAGGAACTCATTCTGATTGGCTTTGGAAGAAAATTTGTGCTGAAACGGAAGCAGTTTCTCCTGAACAGAACGGTTTACCTGTGTGAGATCTATCCGTAAAAGAGTTTGATAGACCAGTTCCTGTTCCTTCATCTGCACCTCGATCTGACTTTTTTCAAGTTCAATCCGGTTCATCTCCTCGACGACCAGTTTCTGCCTGGTCAGGGAAGCCAACTGTTGATCCCTGAGCTGCAAATCGACCGATAATTTTTGCGTTTCAACTTCCTTCAGTTGCTTGTCATGCTCGGCAAGTGTGTTTTTCAGCTCCAGGGTCCGGTGTTTAAACATCTGTAACCTGATGATTAGGAAACCAGTAAGGAAGATTACAAAAATAAATCCTATCAGCAATTGCAGTCTTAGTTTCGTAGCCCTGACATCCTGTTTCAGCAGGAGGTTTTCCTCGTTCTTTTGCAATAATTCGAGACGGATGGAAAGCTCTTCAATCCTTTTAGATTTTTCCACTGACATGAGCGTATCATGCAGGATCACATATTTTTTAAAATAAGCGAGGGCCTGCCCGGCCTGCCCGAGGGTATCATACACTTTGTAATTTGCTTCAAATAGCTGCATCTGAAGCTGCTGGTCGCCTGCCTCCTGGTTTATCCGGTTTGCAGTTGCCAGGTTGGCGAGCGCCTGGTTCCAGTTCGCCTGCGCACGGTCCATCTCAGCCAGGTCGTAAAAAAGGCTTGCCTCCGCCCATTTGTTGCTGATCATCCGGATGTACGGAAGCGACCTCGTGTACCAGGTCCCGGCATTTCGAAAATCGCCGGCTGACTTATACATTTTTGCAATGTTTGTGGTTGTAACAGCAATCCCGAAACGATTGGAATCTGCTTCGTAAAAATCAAGGGCTTTGGTTAAATAGTCCATTGATTCCTTGTATCGTCGCAGTGAAGTCAGGGATAACCCGATGTTAACCGATACATTTGCCACCATCTGGTTATCCTTTTTTAAAACAAAAATATCCAGTGCCTTGATGGCCGCATCATAGGCCAACTCATGTTCCAATAAACGGTCATATACCAGGCCAAGATTCATATAAACCCTGGCAAGGTTGCTGGAATCGCCTTTGGTTTTATAATATGACAGGACTTCCAAATAGCATGACATGGCATTCTCCATGGAACCGTGCTGGGACCAGGCAGCCCCCAGGTTGTTGGTCGCCATGGCTTTCCCGGCCGGATCCCCCAGTGAATCATATATCCGGATACATTCCTGCAGCAGCAGTATGGCCTTGCGGTTCTGCTGCATCGTGATCATGGGGAAGATCATCTGGACCATTGCTTCAGCTTCAAGCGAACGGTTATGCATGGCCACGGCCTGCATCTTTAACTGTTCGGCGAATTTCAGCGATTTTTCAGGGTCGGTGGGCCGGTAAAGCTTACTTAATGCCTTGAGTGCCTTAAACTTTGCCTCCCCTTCAGCATGTTTCACGACATTCAGCAAACTGTCGGCTGCTGGCTGTGCGGGCATGTTCAATGGTGAACAACACAAGAAAGCGATCAGGAGGAGTGGAAGAAACTTGTTTAAAGTACCCATTCTGATAAATATATAGAACCTGCCAAATATACTCAAAAATGGATACTCAAAACAAGGTAACCAATCAGTTTTTTAATGAGCGGTTAGGAACAGGGCTTTGAGTGGCGCCTATGTTGAACCATAGACGCTACATTTTGGCGTAAAGTGTAAAAGTAAGGAAAAAAGGTCCAATTAAGGGTCTCTTAACACTCCCTTTATGATTTTTAAAAATGCCTCGCGACCAGGTAACTGTATGGCTGTAACACCAACTCTGTGGTCATCGTAATGCTTTCGCCGGTCATGGCATCTGTCCACATTGTATTCTGCAGCGGGGAAGGCAACGCAAAGTTGATAACACTGTTCCTCAGGTTGGCAACGACCATGACTTTCTCACCCGCCAGTTCTTTGGTAAATGCACAGATGTCGGCATCGCCAAAAGAGGATAACTGGCCCCGCCGCATTGCTGCACTGGTGCTTCTGAAAAGCAGGATCTTTTTATATTCGGCCATGATGTCGGGGTTCAGGGTCCAGTCGATTTTTCTCCCGGTAAACGGAAAAACGATTTTGAATGGAGTTCCTACTTCCTGACCGTTGTACACCATGGGCACCCCTTTCATACAGGCGGTTACCACGAAAGCCGCCATGGAACCCTGCCTGCCACCGAACAGGCTGAGCGGCGTGCCATCGGAGCCATTTACATCGTGGTTGGTGGTGTAACGCACCACCTGCTGTCCATTGGATGCATTGGCATATTCCGAGTTATTCATGTCGTTGATCAGCAGGGCAGAGGCATTGCTGCTGTATATGTTTTTCAGCAGCCCGTAATAGCTGAAACCAAAGATGTAATCAAATCCTGCTAGGAAATTGGAGCTGCGTTTGCCTTCGGCAAGGATCAGCAGTTTGTGGGTTGAAATATGCCGGAGGGTGTCGATCGCCTGCGTCCAGAAATCGAGCGGCGGACCGTCGGCATAGTCACAACGAAAGCCATCTACATTGGCTGCGAAGACCCAGTATTTCATATTCCAGATCATCTTCAGGCGCATGGCTGCGTTGGTGAAATCGAGCTGGGCAACATCGTTCCATCCCATTCCCGGCGGACTGACGATATTCCCTGTGCCATTCTGCAGGTACCACTCTTTGTGGGTGGTGATCCATCCATTGTCCCAGGAGGTATGATTTGCCACCCAGTCAAGGATGACACTCATATTCCTGCTGTGAGCACCATCGACAAGGCTGCGTAAGTCGGCCAGGGTTCCGAATTCACTGTTCACTTCTGTGTAATTTTTCACGCAGTAGGGTGAGTTAAAAGCCTTTACCGAACCCACCGGGAAGATCGGCATGAGGTAGATAACATTCACTCCCAGTGCTTTTATTGAATCAAGCCGGGCAATAACGCCGTTAAAGTTGGCCTGCTGGCTGAAAGCCCGCATGTTTACCTGGTAAATGACTACATCTTCGCGGTCGGGAACATTGCCGAACGGTGTGCCATACTGCGAAGGGGTTGAATCGGTTACGGGCGGTTTAACGGGGTCGATGACCGGGGATGCCGGCTCCTTGCTGCAGGCCATGAGGAGCCACAGGGACAGGAGCAGAAAAAGATTACTTTTCAAGGGTGGGGGATTAATACGATGGATGGCAAAGGTAAGAAAGGAAAGACAAAAGTCAGGGGAAAAATAATTTGGCTTATATTTGAGAACGAAAAGATGCTTAATTAAAGATTTTAAGAGATACTAACTATATCACGCATGAAAAAACTCATCCTGACGATTGCATTGATGCAATTTATTTTCTATGGTCATGCACAATTAGCCCTTGATCAGTGCCAGGAAAAAAGCAAAGCCAATTATCCGCTTATCAAACAATATGATTTGATTTCAAAATCAACGGACTATACCATTTCAAATGCAAACAAAGCCTACCTTCCCCAGGTAAGCGTAACAGGTATTGGCGCATATGTCATCAGCGGACTTCCTTCGTTTTCCCTGCCCGGGACGCAGCCAAAAGAGTCGGAAGATTTCAAATTCATTGGTATCGCCCAGATCAACCAGGTTATCTGGGATGGCGGCGCAACGCATACCCGGAAAGAGATTGCCAGGGCAAAATCAGAAGTTGACAGGGCGAATACGGATGTTTCATTTTACAGTATCAGGGAAAGGGTGAACCAGGTTTATTTCGGCATCCTGATTATTGACGAACAATTAAAACAACTTGCTATCCTGAAGGAAAATCTTGAACGCAACCTGGCTAATATTACACTCACCCGGAACAACGGACTTGCATATCAAACCGATGTGGATGAGGTTAAATCGGAATTGCAAAGCGTGGAGCAAAAGAAGATTGAATTCAGATATACACGGAAAGGGTACCTTGATATGCTCTCATGTCTCACCGGGGAGCAGTTAAATGAAGATGTGACACTTGAAAAGCCCGTTACAGCTGAATCTGTCTCAATTTTTACGATGAACAGGCCTGAACTAAAATTGTTTTCAAGCCAGGTTAAGTTAATTGAGGCGAACTCATCATTCAACAAGGTTCTCAACATGCCTAAAATTGGTGTGCTGGGTGTAGGAGCCTTAATTGAACCAGGCATCAGTTTGGGCAATACCACGCTTTCCTCGATCGCTCTGGCCGGATTAAGCATTTCATGGAATACATCCGGTATTTACAAGATATCAACAACCAAAAACCTGGAAAAGATCCAGTCAGAGATGATCAGCAATCAGCAGGATGCCTTTTTGTTCGGGAATAAGCTGCAACTGAAACAGGTTTCAAGTGAAATTGACAAGCAGAAAGAGATCATGGCGAAGGATAATGAAATAGTAGCACTTAAAAATAGTATCAAACGGTCGTACCAGCTGAAATATGATAGCGGGATGTGTTCGATGAACGATCTGATCAATGCGATAAATAAGGAGAGCGAAGCAAAGTGCAATATGGCTTTGCATTATATTCAGCTGCTCATGAGCATTTATAACTATAAAACCATTAGCGGAAATTAACTTCAATCAGAAAAATCATAAACGTATGAAAAGCAGTATTATAATGATTTTTTCGCTTGCACTATTCTTTGTATCGTGCAAGAATAAAAACAATCAAAGCGATGCATCAGGGACATTTGAAGCTACCGAGACCATTGTGTCAGCTGAGGCCAACGGAAAAATCCTTGAACTGAACCTGGAAGAGAGCCAATTACTTCAGCAAGGTCAGCAGGTCGGCCATATTGACAGCGTACAATTGCATCTGACCAGGTTGCAGCTGATGCAAAACCGGAAAGCAATTTTGAGTGGACGGCCTGATGTGACAACCCAGATTGAATCGCTCCAAAAAGAGCTTGAGAATGCAATGAGTGATAAAAAACGAATTGAGAACCTGGTGAAAGGGCAGGTGGCATCTCAAAAGCAACTGGATGATGCCAGTACAAGAGTGAGTGTGCTTCAATCGAAAATTGATGCGCAGAAAAGCATTCTCAACACGACAACTTCCACACTCACCGAGCAGGGTAACACGGTAGAATTTCAACTTGGCCAGGTTGAAGACCAGTTGCGCAAATGCAGGATCATCAATCCTGTGAACGGAACCGTTCTTACCAAATACGCCAATGCATTTGAGATGGTGTCGGTTGGAAAGCCATTATACAAGATTGCCGACCTTACAACCATTATTTTAAGGGCATATATAACCGGGAATCAGCTTCCGGTTATTAAACTCAAACAAAAAGTTAAAGTTTTTACCGATGATGGCAAAGGTGGATTCAGGGAAACTGAAGGCATGATCACCTGGATAAGTGATAAAGCCGAGTTTATGCCAAAGACAATTCAAACCAAGGACGAGCGGGCCAACATGGTTTATGCAATTAAAGTGACCGTGCAAAACGACGGCAGTTATAAGATCGGGATGTACGGTGAAATCAAATTTCAGTGACCATGACAGATGTCGTTCTGAATAATATTTCGAAAAGTTACAACAAAGGCGCAGTAAAAGCCGTGAAAGATGTCTCTTTCTCGGTGGATCAGGGCGAGTTGTTTGGGTTGATAGGTTCCGATGGTGCCGGTAAATCCACCATCTTCAGGGTGCTGACAACGTTGCTTTTGCCCGACAGCGGCAATGCTTCTGTAATGGGTTTGGATATAGTAAAAGATTATCAGGCCATTCGCAATAACGTTGGTTATATGCCCGGCCGGTTTTCATTATACCAGGATTTGACAGTAGAAGAAAACCTGTTGTTTTTTGCCACTGTTTTCAATACGACTATTGAGGAAAACTACGAACTTATTGAGGATATCTATGTCCAGATTGAACCGTTTAAAACCCGGAGGGCAGGAAAACTTTCGGGTGGAATGAAGCAAAAGCTCGCACTCTGCTGCGCCCTGATTCACCGGCCAAAAGTTTTGTTTCTGGATGAACCAACCACCGGTGTTGACACAGTTTCCCGTAAAGAGTTCTGGGAAATGCTGAAACGTTTGAAACAACAGGGCATTACTATTTTGGTTTCCACGCCGTATATGGATGAAGCTACCTTATGTGAACGCATCGCACTGATACAAAACGGAAACATTTTATCAATCAACAAACCTGAAGCAATTATTAAGCAATTCCCTCAAAAATTATTTGCAATCAAAGCCGGCAACATGAGCCATTTGCTGGAAGATTTGCGAAACAGCAAGCTGGTAAGCAGCTGCAACTCTTTCGGAGAATTTCATCACATCACATTTACTTCCGGGAATGAATCAGAAACTCAACAACGCCTTATCTCGCTGTTGCAGCAAAAAGAGAAGCATGCCGACCTCGAAATAAGAAGCATCACACCGACAATTGAAGATTGCTTTATCAACCTGATGAATTAGCATGACTGACGAGGTAGTAATAAGAACAGACAAGCTTACCAAGCGCTTTGGCAATTTCATTGCCACCGATCAGATAAGTTTTGATGTTTACAAAGGAGAAATTTTTGGTTTCCTCGGAGCCAACGGAGCCGGTAAGACTACGGCCATCCGTATGTTGTGCGGACTTTCAATGCCATCATCGGGGAACGCCACCATTGCAGGCTTTGATATCTATAAGCAGACGGAACAGATAAAAAAGAATATTGGCTATATGAGCCAGAAGTTTTCCCTTTACGGGGATCTCACCGTTCTGGAAAATATCAGCTTTTTCGGTGGCATATATGGGCTGACTGACAAACAGATTAAAGAAAAATCGGAAAGCCTGATTGAAACGCTGGGATTACAAAAAGAGGCAAAGAAACTGGTGGGATCCCTGCCGCTAGGTTGGAAGCAGAAGCTGGCCTTCTCCGTTGCCATTTTACATGATCCCAAAATTGTTTTTCTGGACGAGCCCACAGGGGGCGTCGATCCTGTTACCCGCAGGCAGTTCTGGGATATGATCTATTCGGCTTCCGACAGGGGCATCACTGTTTTTGTTACCACGCATTACATGGACGAAGCTGAATACTGCCACCGGATTTCGATGATGGTGGATGGCGTCATTAAAGCACTTGACTCACCCGCCAATTTAAAAAAGCAATTTAACGCGGCCTCCATGGATGAAGTGTTTTTTGAACTGGCACGGGGAGCAAAACGCAAAAGCGATTAAATAATGAAACAATTCCTGATCTTCGTCCGCAAAGAATTTTATCACGTTGCACGCGACAGTAAAACGCTGCTGCTGTTATTCGGAATGCCGGTGGCTCAGATCATTTTGTTTGGCTTTGCACTCTCCAATGAAATAAAAAACGCCAAAGTCGTCATCTGTGATTACGCAAATGATTATGCCTCTCACCGTATCATTCAATCGATTGAGGCGAGCAATAATTTTGATGTTGAAAAGTCAATTCTGAGCCATGAAGATCTTGAAAAATCATTTCAGGAAGGTACCATAAAACTGGCGATCATCTTTCCAGGTAATTTCAACAATGACCTTTTGCATCTGAAAAAAGCGCAGGTTCAGATCATCGCCGATGCTTCAGACCCGAATACCGCCAATACGCTTACGGCTTATGCAACGAATATCATGATGGGTTACCAGAAGGAGCTGCAACAGTCCAACACGGGCCAGATGATGATCAATACGAATGTAAGAATGATTTATAACCCTGAATTAAAAGGTGTTACTAATTTTGTTCCGGGCGTGATGGCGCTGGTGCTGTTTTTAATCTGCGTGCTTATGACCAGCGTTTCCATCGTCAGAGAAAAAGAGATGGGCACGATGGAGGTTTTACTGGTTTCACCTTTCAAACCGGTATTGGTCATCATTGCAAAGGCGGTTCCATATTTTGCGTTATCCCTCGTCAATCTCACCGTAATTCTGATTTTAAGTGTTTTCGTCATGGGGATGCCGATGAATGGCAGCATTCTCCTTTTATTTTTTGAAAGTTCTTTACTGATACTTACTGCGCTCTCATTGGGACTTCTTATCTCAAATTCGACCAGCTCGCAACAGACGGCCATGCTCATTTCGCTGATCGGAGGGATGTTGCCTGTGTTAATTCTGACCGGTTTCATGTTTCCCCTGGAAAATATACCCTGGCCGCTGCAGATGATTGCCAATTTTGTGCCGTCAAAATGGTATTATATCATTGTAAAATCGATTATGATAAAAGGCCTGGGATTTTCAGCCATCTGGAAAGAAACACTCATTCTTGCAGGAATGACAATATTTTTACTTGTAGTAAGCATTCGCAAATTCAAAATCCGTCTGGAATGAGAACATTAAAATTTATTCTTCTGAAAGAGTTCCGGCAAATCTTCCGCAATAAAACTATTCTGCCGATGATCGTTGGCATGCCATTGATGCAACTCCTGATCCTTCCGCTGGCTGCCGATTATGAAATCAAAAACATCAATATATCCATTGTCGACCATGATCGTTCTTCATTATCAAGAGAACTGACTGCGAGGATCATAGCATCGGGGTATTTCATAATGAATGATTACGGGGATTCATTTACCGAGTCTTTTCAGCAGTTTCAGAAAGACAATTCCGATCTTATTCTTGAAATTCCCGGGCATTTTGAGAGAGATCTGGTAAAGGACCAAAAAGGGAACCTGTTCATTGCCGTCAATGCGATCAACGGCACAAAAGCATCGGTGGGGAGCGCCTATTTAAGCCAGATCATCTCCACGTTCAATTATGACATCCATTTTAAAAGGATGCCTTCACAACGAATCGGCGCGATGCCAGCGGTGGAAATTACATCCCTCAACTGGTTTAACCCTTACCTTAATTATCCTTTTTTCATGGTTCCCGGACTATTGGTGGCATTAGTCACCATTGTAGGTTCCATAATGTGTGCGCTCAATATTGTTGTAGAAAAGGAGGTGGGGACGATTGAACAGATCAATGTGACCCCTATCGGGAAGTTCACCTTTATTCTGGGTAAACTGATTCCGTTCTGGTTCATCGGAATTTTTATTTTCTCACTTGGTTTGTTTGTTGTGGCACGAGGTGTTTATGGCATTGTTCCTGTTGGTTCTCTGTGGGTGCTTTATGGCTTCCTGTCTGTTTACCTCATTGCCATTCTTGGTTTTGGGCTGCTTATGTCAACATATTCTTCGACTCAGCAGCAGG